>NZ_KQ970392.1:50129-52907 GCF_001579105.1 Weissella sp. DD23
GATTGCTTATCTTGGGGCGTTGTTGACGGCCGCAGGTACGAAAGAAGAGGATAATATCGTCCGCCAAAACACTGAAAAAGTGGGTCTGTTGGAGGTCTTTAAGGTCGTCGGTAAAAATGATCAATTGATGTGGCAAGCCATTTCATACATTATGTTCGCATTGGCTTATGTTGTGACAAACTCATTGTTGTTGTACTACTTTAAGTATGTCATGGGTGCTGATAGTAAGTTCTACTTGGTTGGTATTTTTACCGCCATTGAAGGGATGGTTGCCGTCGCAATTTTCCCAACGTTAACGAAGTTTTTGGCACGTCGGACGATTTTCTTCAGTGGTGCCGTAGTCATGCTAGCGGGTTATGTCTTGTTTATGGTTGCCGGTAACAATTTACCAGTTGTTTTGACAGCAGTGACGATGTTTTTTATGCCATATCCAATCATGTTCTTGGTTGTGCTGATGACGATTACGGATTCAGTGGAATATGGCCAATGGAAGTTGGGGACGCGTCACGAATCAGTGACATTGGCAATTCGACCATTGCTAGATAAGTTAGCAGGTGCCTTTGCTAATGGTGTCGTCGGCTTTGCTGCCGTGGTTGCTGGGATGACTGGTAGTGCTAAGCCAAGCGATATTACTGCGCAAGGGTTGCAACTATTTAAGGTATTTATGTTCTACGGGCCAATGATTTTGATTGTTATTTCAGTCTTGATTTACTGGCGTAAGGTGACGTTGACCGAAACACGTCACGCTGAAATTGTGGCAGAATTAGAAGAGCGATTGCAGGAGAAGTAAAATGGCATATGAATTACAAGAAGAATTAGCACAATCATTTAACAAGCGGTTTGGCTATGATCCAGCCAAGCTTTATTTTTCACCCGGTCGGGTTAACTTGATTGGTGAGTATACAGATTTTAACGGGGGCCACGTTTTCCCGGCTGCCATTAGCGTTGGGACATACGGGGCAATTGCTCCACGTGATGATAATCAAATTCGGACGTATTCGGCAAACTATCCTGAAGCGGGGATTCAAACGATTACGGTGACGGATTTGGCGTTGCGCCCCTACGATACCTGGATTAAGTATCTCCGTGGTGTCATGACGGTGATGGCTGAAGCTGGTTACCCAGTGTCAAAAGGGTTTGATTTGGCCATTGTTGGCGATATGCCCACGGCGTCGGGCCTCTCATCGTCAGCTTCTTTGGAGATTTTGTTGCTAAACATGCTCAAGGATATGATGGGTTATCAGATTGATAAGTTGACGATTGTTAAATTAGGTCAAGCTGTTGAAAATGATTATCTAGGTCTCAAAACTGGCATCATGGACCAATTTGCGGTGGCCTTCGGGGAAGACGAACAAGGGATTTTCTTAGACACCAACACCATGGCGTATGAGATGGTGCCAGCCGAATTTGGCGAGTATCGATTGCTAGTCATGACCACGAATAAAAAGCGCGAATTAACGGATTCTAAGTATAATGAACGACGGGCGGAATCTGAAGAAGCCCTGGCGTTGTTGCAAGAAAATGTTGATGTAGAAACGCTGGGCGATTTAACAGTACCGCAGTTTGAAGCAGCGGCCGCGGATTTTGAAAAAGACCATGCTCTGGTCATGAAGCGAGCTCGCCATGCGGTATCTGAAAACCAACGAACGATTGCAGCGAAAGCGGCCTTACAAGCACATGATTTGGTTCAATTTGGTGAATTGCTGACGGCATCACATGCATCTTTGCGTGATGACTTTGAAGTGAGTGGTATTGAGCTTGATACACTGGTTGAGACGGCCTTACGTCAGCCTGGTGTCTTGGGTGCGCGGATGACAGGAGCTGGCTTTGGTGGTTCGGCCATTGCGTTAGTTGAAAAAGACCAAGTACCAGCAGTTACCACGGCGGTTGGGGATGTGTATACCGCTGAGATTGGCTATCAACCCGCCTTTTTTGTCGCTGAAATTGTTGCGGGCACACACGAAATTGCGTAGGAGATAAATATGTTAGATGCACATGATACCCAGTTAGTGCTGGATTTTGTCGCTTGGGGTGTTAAATTAGGTGCGTATTCAGATTTGGAAACGGTGTATCGCACTAATTTAGTGCTAGCTGAAATTCAGGCAAATGGGGTGACTTCTGGACTGGTGGGAAACACCGAGCGGTCATTAAGTGACTTAGCGACAGCTATTTTAGCCTTGGCCCCCCAGTCGGCTACCGACCGCTGGCAGGTGGAGATTGATCGCGCACGATTGCTTAACATTGTGACACCGACACCTGATCAATTACAACAAACGTTCATGGCGAAGTATGCGCAAAGTCCAGCAACCGCAGTGGCTTATTATTATGACCTAAGTCGCGCCGTGGAAAATGTGAAAGTTGCCGATATCCAACGTAATATTGCTTATACAGCGTTGACGGATTTCGGTGAGTTGGAAATCACGATTAATTTATCTAAGCCAGAAAAGACGACGGCTGAAATAAAAGCAGCTGCATCGGCGCCTAAGAGTGACTATCCACCAACCGCTTTAGATTATACAAACGAAGGATTTGTTGGTTCGATTAAACAGGCGCCACGTAGCACGCACCGGTTTATTCGTGAAACAGTGAACGGGCAAACTTGGGGTTGGCATTATTCGCCGTATGCGTATTTTGAAGAGCATGCGATCTTTGTCGATTTTGCGCGTGAAGCAATGACCATTGACCGGCAAACGTTTGCCAATTTATTGACGTTGGTGGCACGATATCCGATGTATTTTGTTGGGTCAAATGCTGATTTACCAATTGTGGGTGGCTCGA
>NZ_KQ970392.1:52927-57340 GCF_001579105.1 Weissella sp. DD23
AATGCTGATTTACCAATTGTGGGTGGCTCGATTTTGTCACAAGAACATTTTCAAGGTGGCCGGCACGTCTTACCTTTGATGAAGGCCCCAGTTGAACGTGAAGTGACATTGCCTGCCTTCCCAGCAGTGCATGCTGAAATCCTCAAGTGGCCAATGACAACCATTCGCATTACGGCTAAAGTCGCCGCCGATATTGTGACGGCTAGTGAATTTATTCGCCAAGTCTGGGCAACGTATTCAGATGAGCGGTTAGATATTCATGCCATCAGTCCAACGGGTGAGGCGCAACATACGATTACCCCGATTGCACGACAAGTAGGTGATCAATTTGAAATGTACTTGGTATTACGTGACAATGGCACTTCAGCCACGTACCCGGATGGTATTTTTCACCCACATCCAGATGTACAACACATTAAGCAAGAGAATATTGGCTTGATTGAAGTGATGGGGCTGGCAATTTTACCTGCGCGGTTACAGACAGAGCTACAGGAAATTGCTAACTACTTGGTCGGCGATCAACCGTTAAGTGCAGTTGCACCGAGTCACCGCGATTGGGCGGCCGCCTTGCGTGAGAACGCAACAGTTACACGTGAAAATGTGATGACTGTTATACGCCAAGCTGTGGCTGACGTATTTATTCGAGTGCTAGCTGATGCGGGTGTGTATAAATACGATACGGCTGGCCGTGAAGGCTTAATGCGCTTCATTGCGCACTTAACGGCTGCCGGTAAGCAGTGATGATAATTTAAGATATTGCACGAAACACATGCAGCTAACCGAATGTTATTGGTTAGCTGCATGTGTTTTTGCGTATGAACCCGAAAAAAGGAAATTTAAAGTTGGATTTCAAGGGGGAAATCCGATAATTTTTCTTGTAAATTAAAATTAGATTAAAACAAACTATTGAAAAACTCATAATATCGTCATATTATAAAACAAATCATTTTATAAAAAGTAAGGGTGGCAAAATATGAGCGATGCGGAACTATTAGTTGCAAAAAATGTCAGTGTCAGTTTTAAGATTCACGGCCAATATGTCCAAGCAATCGAAGATGTTAGTTTGTCGGTACGGCCGAATGAGGTTGTGGCTTTGGTGGGTGAATCAGGTTCCGGCAAGTCAACCTTTGCCACGTCAATTATTGGGCTACATGATTTAACACTGACCCAGGTAACCGGACAGATTTTAGTTAATCAACGCGATGTACTGAATTTAGCACCGGCTGAGTGGACACAAGTGCGCGGCGCTGAAATCGGCATGATTTTTCAGGACCCACTAGCAGCGTTGAATCCGTTGATGAAAATTGGCGACCAAATCAAAGAAGCGTTGGCGGTGCACGATGTTTACCAAGAGCCACAATACAATGACCGCGTGATTGAATTGCTCAATCAAGTTGGGATTCCCTTCCCAGAACGTGTGGCGAATGAGTTTCCACATCAGCTGTCTGGGGGGATGCGGCAACGTGTCGTGATTGCGTTGGCAATTGCGAATAAGCCCAAGTTAATCATTGCGGACGAGCCAACTACCGCATTGGATGCGACGATTCAGGCGCAAATTTTGGACCTACTCCAGGATATTCAGGCTGAAAATGGGGCCGGCATTATTCTCATTACGCACGATTTGAGTGTGGTGGCTGAGGTAGCTGACCGTGTGGCGGTCATGTATGCCGGCCAAATTGTGGAAGAGGCTGAGGTCGGGGAACTCTTCGCTAATCCGAAGCACCCGTACACGCGCTCACTACTACGGTCAAATCCAAGTTTGGACAATGAATCGGATGAACTTTACGTCATTCAAGGGACTGTGCCTGGTTTGACACACATTGACCACCACCGCGATATGTTTTTGGATCGGACGCCATGGCTGCCCGAAGACGTGCGCCAAGAACAAGATCCAAAGTTGGCGGAGATTACACCAGGTCACTGGGTGCGTGGTAATGCATGGCGGGTATTTAAGTTTGCTGACGAAGATTGAGGTTAGATAATGAGTGAGTTATTAAGAGTAGAAAACGTTAAAGTACACTATCCGATTCGAAGTGGGTTTTTCAATCGGGTGACTGATTATGTATACGCGGCAGACGGGGTAAGTTTCTCAATTGAGGCTGGTAAAACGTATGGGTTAATTGGGGAATCAGGATCCGGTAAGTCAACAATCGGGAAGGCCATTGTGGGATTGGAGCCGATTACGTCAGGACATATTTATTTTCAGGGCGTTGATATGACGGACGCCAAGAACCGCGCCCATGTTAATTACAACAAGGACGTGCAAATGATTTTCCAGGACTCGATGTCGTCGTTGAATCCACGTAAGACAGTGTTTGATATTATTGCGGAACCATTGCGTAATTTTTCAGGGTTAAAAGAAGACGGGCTGGCCCAGGAAGTGCGGCATTTGCTTGATATTGTCGGACTGCCGGCTGAAACGATGTACCAATTTCCATTCCAGTTTTCAGGTGGTCAACGCCAACGTATTGGGATTGCCCGTGCAGTGGCGACAAAGCCTAAGTTGATTGTCGCGGATGAGCCAGTTTCAGCATTGGACTTGTCAGTGCAAGCGCAAGTGTTGAATTACATGAAACGCATTCAAAAAGACTATGGCATTGCCTTTCTGTTCATTTCGCACGATTTGGGTGTTGTGCGCCACATGACGGAAAATTTGGCCATTATGCACGCCGGCCGATTGGTTGAAATTGGTTCACGTGACGATATTTTTAACCATGCCCAACACTTGTATACCAAGCGTTTGTTAGCAGCAATTCCAGAAATTGATGTGCCGAATCGGGCGAAAAATCGTGCCCACCGTAAGGCTATTGAACAAGAGTTTCAGGATCAAAAATCAGCATATTATGATGCCGATGGCCGGGCGTTTCCGTTAGTCGCGGTTAGTGAAACCCACCAAGTGGCACTGCCTGAATCAATGCTAGAAGGAGAGGGGTTCTAATATGTGGAAAACGATTTTGCGTCGATTGCTGATTATGATTCCGCAATTGTTTATTGTGTCTGTGTTGGTCTTTTTCTTGGCCAAGTTAATGCCTGGTGATCCATTCTCAGGAAAATTTGGGCCAAACACTGACCCAGCTCAAATCGCGGCATTACGTAAGGCTGCTGGGTTGGATGATCCGTGGACGGTGCAGTATGCCCGTTGGATTGGCAATGCGGTGCACGGTAATTTTGGTGATTCTTTCCAGTTGAAGCAACCAGTTGCACGTGTGATTGGTGCCCGTTTGGGGAATACGGTTTGGCTGTCATTGCTGGCCTTGATTGGTACGTATGTGACGGCAATTACGATGGCATTAGTGGCAGCTCGTCGTGAGAATTCACGGACGGACCATGCGTTGGTGGTCTACAACTCATTGATTTATTCGTTGCCAGCTTACCTATTTTATTTATTTGGTATTTTTATCTTTGGGTACACGCTTGGCTGGTTCCCAACATCGGGAACAGTGTCGGCTGACGCTAATGGCTTCTTCCCGGTCTTGGGTAGTCGCCTGTATCACATGATTCTACCGGCTTTGATTGTGGCACTGATTTCAACAACCAGTACCTTTTCGTACTTGCGTTCCGGTATTTTGGATGAGTCCAAGCAGGACTATGTGAAGTTAGCCCGGGCAAAAGGGGTGCCTGAGAATCGGATTTTCTCACGGCACGTGTTGCGTAACGCCTTCTTGCCGATTGCTTCAACGATGGGGTATGCCATTACGGGTATTTTCGGGGGCATGATTATTGCAGAAACGATTTTCTCATTCCCAGGAATTGGGTCATTGTTTGTGCAATCAGTTTTGACGCGAGATTATCCGGTGGTGACCACGTTGGTTCTATTCAACGGTGTCTTAGCGGTGTTGGGTGGTTTGTTCTCAGATATTATCATGAGTGCAGTCGATCCTCGTATTCGAATTTCTTAAGGAGGCGCAACAAATGGAACAAGCAAAGAAAACAGCGCCGACATTACGAAATGCCTTGCGACGCGAATTTCAACAAGATCAAGTGGCTCAGTTTGCCATAATTCTATTACTGTTACTGACAGTGGCTATTTTTGTGGGTGCGTTGTTTGTCCCCAAAACGGCTTACACGGACGTCAATATTATGAATCAATACCTACCGCCAATGACAGACGGGCACATCTTTGGTACCGATAATGGTGGTAAAGATATCTTTTCATTGTTGGTGGTCGCTGCGCGTAATTCTTTGACGATTGCGTTTTTCGTAACCGTGCTTATTCTGGCACTCGGTACGATTGGTGGTTTAGTTACGGGTTATTTTGGTGGCGTTTTTGATCTCGTGTTCATGCGTTTTATCGACTTTATGACAATTTTGCCAGTGATGATGATTATTATCGTGCTGGTCACGGTTATTCCGCATTACAACATGTGGTCATTGATTATCATCATGACGTTGCTGGGGTGGTTTAACACAGTG
>NZ_KQ970392.1:57360-72142 GCF_001579105.1 Weissella sp. DD23
CATGTGGTCATTGATTATCATCATGACGTTGCTGGGGTGGTTTAACACAGTGCGTTTGATTCGTGCGCGAACGTTGGTTGAGGTGAATCGGGATTATGTCCGAGCTTCTAAGACGTCAGGAACGTCTAATTTGAAGATTATTTTCCGCGAGATTTTTCCGAACTTATCATCGTTGATTATCGTTGAAGCCACGTTGATGTTTGCTGGAAATATCGGTCTTGAGACGAGTTTGTCATTCTTGGGCTTCGGTCTGCCGGCGAACACGCCATCATTGGGAACGTTGATTAACTATGCAACCGACCCTGAAACGATGACAGGTAAGCCGTGGGTTTGGATTCCTGCCGCAGTGATGATCTTGTTGTATACCGTATTGATTATGATGATTGGGCAAGCGCTACGACGGGTAGCTGATCAACGCCAATCACTAGGCTAACCGACTAATAACATCTAAATTAGAATTTAATTAGAATAATGTGTTGACAATTAAAATTACCGCGAGTAAAGTCAATGTCAACGAAATATAAGGGAATATATGGGGGTGTTCGTATGAGTAAGGCAGTTAAATGGTTGCTCGGACTGGTCGTTGTGGTGTTAGCGGCGGTCGCAGCGTTCTTCGCGTTCGGTCACGGGAATGATAAACAAGCTGTGAATCATGACAAAGTGGGTAAGTTGCCGGTTGCGTATAACAATCCGGGTAAGGCTATCAAGGGTGGCGATTTGAAGATTGCGGCTGTGTCAGATACACCGTTCCAAGGATCGTATTTGTCACCGTTGTCAGATGATGCGTTGACGAGTGATATGTTCAATCCGACAGGTCAAGGATCATCAGGAATTTTCGCAACTGATAAGCAATTTAAGATTAATGATAAGGGTGCTGCTACGGTTAAGTTTGACGATGACGCTAAGACGGCAACTATCACGCTGAATAAGAAGTTGACCTGGTCAGATGGTAAGCCAGTGACAGCCAAGGACTATGAGTTCACTTATGAAGTGTTGGCAAACAAGGCGTATGGTTCAGATCGTTGGACAGAGTCATTGGCTAATATCGAAGGTTTGTCGGATTTCCACGATGGTAAGACCAAGACGATTTCAGGTATTACCTATCCGGATGGTGAAGACGGCAAGAAGGTAGTGGTTCACTTCAAGGCGATGAAGCCAGGAATGCCATATTCAGGAAATGGCTACTATCTTGAGACGGTTACGCCATATCACCAGATTAAGGATATCGCACCTAAGAAATTGGCATCATCGGAAGCTAATACAACGAAGCCACTGGTTTGGGGTCCATATCAAGTTGCAAAGGTGGTGCCAGGTGAGTCAATTAGGTTGACGCCGAACAAGTACTACTATGGTGAAAAGCCTAAGTTGAATTCAATTACTGAACAGGTGGTTTCACCAACTAAGATTGCGGCAGCCTTCAATGCACACAAGTACGACTTGTCAATTGAGAATATTGCGTCATTGTACCCACAAATTAAGAAGGCCTCTGGCTATAAGATGACGGGGCAAAACCAATTGTACGTCTCAATGGAAGTCTTCAACTTGGGACACTATGATGCCGATAAGAGTGAAAACGTGCAAGACCGTGATACACCTTTGCAAGACAAGCGTGTCCGTCAAGCACTGGGATATGCCTTGAATACGCAACAAGTTATTGATAAGTATTCAAATGGGCTTGGAACACGGGCAACGTCATTAATTCCGCCAGTCTTCTCATCTGTGCAAGACAAAGATGCTAAGGGGTTCCCATTGAACCAGAAGAAGGCCAACGCTTTGTTGGACGAAGCTGGTTGGAAGCTGAACAAGAAGACGGGTTACCGTGAGAAGGACGGCAAGGAGCTTGATTTGGTCTATATGGCTCGTTCAGGTGCACCAACATCAGAAGCGGTTTCACAAAACAACATCCAACAATGGAAGAAGGTTGGGGTTAAGGTCAGCCTTTACGGTGGTCGTTTGACCGACTTTAACAGCTGGAGCAAGATTGTCCAAGACGGTACGAGTCAAAAGTGGGATATCACGGATGCGGCTTGGGGCTTGTCATCAGAACCTTCACAAATGGATTTGTTCTCAAAGGCCGCTCCTTACAACTTGGGTCACGCGACGTCACCTGAGTTGACGAAGTTGTTGAATGACATTGACTCTCAATCAGCTTTGAAGACGTCATACCGTAAGGAAGCCTTCAAGAAGTATCAAGAGTACATGAATGATCAAGCATATGTAGTGCCACAAAAGTTTGCTATCGATTACACACCAGTTAATGATCGTGTGGTTGGTTGGACAAAGGCAAATGATGCATACGATCTTTGGGAGAAGATTGGTGTGACCTCAAATGACTTGGCAACCAAGTAATTAGAAATATTAAAAGGCTCGTGACGGTCTGCGTCATGAGCCTTTTTCTTCAGAAAAATAGTAGGAGGGGACGATGAGATTATTCTTTCGTTTGAAATGGTTTATTCGCCTGGAATGGCGTTCATATTTACTCGGCATTCTAGCACTATTGGGCGTGGCAATGCTTGGCTTAATTCCGCCGATTATGATTGGTCGCTTTGCAAATTTGATCAGTGAGCGGGCACCATCTGGTGCTACGCTCGGTCCAATTATTGTCTGGATTGCGATTGCGACAGTTGGTCAATATCTCTTACGGTTTGGTTGGTCATATTTTATTTGGGGAACCTCGGCTCGTTTGGAGCGCTTGATGCGGTTGCGTTTATTGAACCACTATTTGGAGATGGATAAGCCCTTCTTTCAGAAGCACCGAACGGGGGACCTACTGGCCCACGCAACAAATGATATCAATCAACTGCAACGTGTTGCCGGCAATGGCGTGTTGCAATTATTCGATGCGTTGATTACCGGTGTATCAGTCGTTGCAGCGATGGCTGTGGTGGTGAATCCACTCCTGACCATTATGGCAGTCGTGCCACTGCTTGGGATTACGTTGGTGGCGCAACTGTTGGGTGGCTCGATTTCTGCCGCCTTTTCAGCAGTGTAGGATATGTTTTCGCAGTTGAATAATAAGACGCAAGAGTCGTTGATGGGCATTAAAGTATTAAAGACTGTTGGTGAAGCTGCCGAAGATACTGCCGACTTTCAAACAAAAATTAATGATTCAATTCGGGCGACCCGCCATGCCGAGCGGTTAGATTCCTTGTTTAATCCCGCCATTACGATTTTAACGGGAATTTCGTTTGTTGGCACGATCATTTATGGTGGATACCTTGTGCAGACTGGGTCGCTGTCGATTGGTAGTTTGATTACTTTTGTCACCTATTTGTCGGCGCTAGTTTGGCCTTTTTTAGGGTTGGGCTTTTTCTTTAATAACTTGCAACGCGGTAATGCAGCCTACGAACGGATTACGACGTTATTGGCTGAACAACCAGCAACACTGGATAAAAAAGGGCTAAAACAAGTGCCACGCGGTGACTTACAGATTGATCTAACGACGTTTCAATACCCAGATGCCACTGAAGCGGCATTGCAGAATGTGCACGCGACTGTTCAGGCTGGAAATACTTTGGGACTTGTCGGTCCAGTTGGGTCAGGAAAAAGTACGTTGATTCAATTGTTGCTACGTGAGTTTGATCAGTATGTCGGTAGTATCAAAATCAATCAAATTGATATTCGTGACTATGACAAAGATACCTATCTACCAGCGATTGGTTATGTGCCACAAGATAATTTTTTGTTTTCAACCTCAGTGTTAGAAAATATCCGGTTTGCAGATCCAAACATTTCATTGGCGCGGGTACAAGAAGCCGCTCGCTGGGCGGCCTTGCATGATGACATTATGAATTTGCCAGACGGTTATGATACACAAGTCGGCGAACAAGGAATTTCATTGTCGGGTGGTCAGCGCCAACGGCTCGCGATTGCCCGAGCGTTGATTATCAACCCGGATATTTTGATTTTGGATGATGCGTTATCAGCAGTTGATGCGAAAACGGAGCAACAAATTTTAACGATGCTCCATAATCAACGCCGAGGCAAGACGACGATTATCGCCACGCACCGGCTGAGTGCAGTCGTTCAGGCGGCCGAAACGTTGGTGTTTGAACATGGTCGGGTAGAAGCGCGGGGCACGCATAGTGACTTAATCCAGCAAGGCGGTTGGTATGCCCGGATGTTTGCGGCGCAACAGTTATCGGAAAAACTTGATCAGGAGGTGACGACCCATGGCTAAACAAAATACGTCCGCATGGTCTGGCAAGATGACCGCGGCGACACAATTTCAAACGGTTCGGGCACTATTTCGTTTTATGAAACCGTATGCCAAATATTTTTACGGTGCTTTGATATTGGCCGCTGCCATTTCAGTTGTAAATGTGTTACTACCACGCTTGCTGCAGACATTCATGAACCAGCATCTGCATCGCATGTCACCCACGTGGCGATTACTAATTGTTTTCGCATTATTGTATTTTACAATCACTTTGGTTAAAGCAGTGGCACAATTCTTCAGTGATTATTGGTTTATGTCGGCAGCTGAATTTATGGTGGAAGATGTGCGGATGAAGCTGTATCGAAAACTACATACGTTGGGGATGCGCTACTTTGATCAGACACCAGCGGGATCGTTAGTGTCGCGGGTAACGAATGACACCAGTTCGTTTACAGACTTTTGGGAGTTGTTTTTGACGTTAACGACGGGTGTGTTTGCAATCGTGTCCGCGTTTATAGCCATGTGGCTGACGGATGTACATGTGATGCTAGTGACGCTGTTATTTGTGCCGTTGCTGCTTGGTAGTATTTGGTTGTATCAAGTCGTGGCAACGAAAGTGTATCGGCATATGCGTGAAAAGTTGTCGCAATTGAACGCCCAATTGGCAGAAGCAATTACGGGGATGTCAGTGATTCAGCAATTCCGGCAAGAAAGTCGGTTAGCGGGTGAGTTTGCGCAGACAAATAATGCCTATTACCAGGCCCGTGTGCGGATGGTGAAAACAAATTCATTATTGCTATCGCCCATGGTGGACTTGTTATATGGCGGCGCTATTATTGCGGTAATGCTGACGTTCAGTTGGACGAGTCAGTCAGCAACCATAGCAGCTGGTACGGTGTATGCGTTTTTGTCATATGTGGCGGCGTTTTATAACCCATTTGATTCGGCGATGGATTCGTTATCGTCATTTCAAGATGGGGTGGTCGTGGGTAGTCGTGTGTTGGCGATTTTAGCTGACGACACGTTGGAACCAGCCCAGCAAGCACCGGCGAATGGTCGGATTACGGCGGGAAAAGTTGAGTTTCGGGATGTCAGTTTTTCATATGACGGTGAACATGACGTCTTAAAGCATATTAGTTTTGTAGCCGAACCTGGGCAAACAGTGGCGTTGGTTGGCCACACCGGTTCTGGTAAATCATCAACGATTAATGCCATGATGCGGTTCTATGAATTTCAGTCGGGGGATATTTTGATTGATGATCAGAGTATTCGCCAATTGGATATGGCTGATTTTAGGCGTCAAGTTGGCCTAGTTTTGCAAGAGCCATTTCTATTTTATGGTGATATTGCCTTCAATATTCGGCTTTACAATTCGCAAATTGCGGATGAACAAATCGAGGCGGCTGCAAAATTTGTGCATGCGGATGAATTTATTCGGAGTTTACCGCAGGGCTACCATGAACCGGTTGTTGAACGAGGCGCAGCGTTTTCAACTGGTCAACGGCAGCTACTGTCATTTGCACGGACAATTGTACGTGATCCGAAAATTTTAGTGCTTGATGAAGCTACGGCTAACGTTGATACCGAAACCGAGACGATTATTCAGCAATCCTTGGCGAAGATGCGACAAGCACGGACGACGATTGCAATTGCCCACCGACTATCAACCATTAAAGATGCTGATTTAATTTTGGTGCTTGATCAGGGGGAGATTGTCGAACGCGGGTCCCATGAGAGTTTACTGGCCCAGCATGGTCGTTATGCCGATTTGTATCGTATGCAGATGGGTGAGACGTCGGATTAATTAGGGGGGTAGGCGTTATGTTTCAAGCATTATTTTTAAAAAACCAACAATTTCGCACGATTGCGGTCAGTCGGGCGTTTCAGGCGTTTGGTGCAACGCTGTTCACGTACGCATTTTTGGTGTACGCAGCAGAATTACCGCATGCCAAGTTAGCGGTGTCGGTTATTAGTGTGGTGCTGGCGTTGCCCAGTATGTTGCAATTTTTCTTTGGTGCAATCGCTGGTCGGGTGACGCAACGAATTCAATGGATTTTAACTACCCGTTTAATTGAAATCGCAGGCTATGTGGTCATTGCGGTAGTCTTTGCTACGACTACGCCAGGCTGGTTGCCACTATTAATCATTTTGCCGTTTTTGGTGTTGAGTGATGTGATTAGCAACGTGGCCGGGTTGGTTTTGCAGCCGTTAATCAAGCATCTTGTGGTGGATGAACACTTGGAAGCGGCGAACGGGTATATGATGGCGATTAATAATATACTAGCGATGGTTGGTGGTGTGATTGGGGTTAGTTTGCTGGCGCTCGTGCATCATAATTTCACTATTTTTGCGTTATTGAACGGTGGCTTCTTTCTATTATCATGGGTGAATCTGTTTATTGGGCGCCGGCAATTATTGGTCACGGACCGACAGTTTTCCGATCTCGTTAAACCGGCCGATACACACCTGCGTGCGATGATGGTAGCTGGCTTTGCGGTGGTGAAGCAAGATGCGATGATGGTTTACATCATTAGTATGGCGGGCCTGGTTAATTTATTGGGAAATGCCGCGCAAGGGTTGCTACAACTGTCGGTACTGGCTAATAAGCAAATGTGGCATGGTGGTTACGGGACAACGTTGGCGCTGATCGATGCTGGCATCGGTGTCGGTATCGTTGCTGGTTCGTCCTTGTTTAATGGCTATTTGCATAAAATCAAATTACCAAGTTTGGTGAACGTGGTATTAATGATGATGGTGATTAATGCACTAGCGGTATTGTTCCTACCCCGGTTCGGTCTATTAATTGTGATTAATTTTCTGCTTGGTTTCGCAATGGGCAAATTAAATCCCAAGTATGGCGCCCTGGTCACACGTATTGTACCGGAAGAACACTTAACAACCGTTGCTGGATTGTTGGGAACGTTTGAAATGATAGGTGTGCCATTGGGTCAAGTGGTTTTCTTAGGAATTGCGAATATCTTCTCAACTACAATCGCATGGTACGGTATTGTGGGGCTGGGGGTTATCCTAATCGGCTATTCCGTTAAGATGATGCGACGAACAGCCACCATCAATTGATAACTATCCGTTTTCTAATTATACTAATTTAATATTAATAAAACTGTTGACCGAGTTGTTTTTACGGCGTATTATCAACCCTGAAGAGGTTTGACTAGCCTCTGCTAATGGCGTGAAAACCGCGGTTAGTAAAAAGCGCCCTGACCTTCCCGTTTCCAGGCGCTTTTTTCGTCTGTTGACGAGTGCGTGATAAAACGATAGGGTGTTAGG
This sequence comes from Weissella sp. DD23, assembly GCF_001579105.1. Classification (NCBI taxonomy): domain Bacteria; kingdom Bacillati; phylum Bacillota; class Bacilli; order Lactobacillales; family Lactobacillaceae; genus Weissella; species Weissella sp. DD23. Next base: position 64,808 of record NZ_KQ970392.1, read on the forward strand.
GAGAGGGAAAGTGTTTTAAGGGAGCAATACTATGGAATTTTATAAGCCAGTCAATCATACTGATGATGAAATCAAGGACTTGCTTGCCCAACCAGGCAAGCAAGTGATGTTCTTACAAGCCGATTGGTGTGGTGATTGTAAGGCAATTAAGCCATTTGTCAAAGATATTAAAGAAGCCGTTGAAAATGCGGGCGCTAGCTGGTTCGATGCCGATCGTGATGCCAATTTGGCAATCGCTCAAGAGCAAGGCTTAATGGGAATTCCAGCCTTTGTCTTGTTTGAGGGTGGCGAACAAGTAGCGCACATTGGTAACGGTGAGCGATTGAACCCAAATGATGTTTTGGCATGGGTAACTAAAAATATTGCTTAAAATTAGATGAACATTTTCTCATATTAGTGTTGACATTCTAATTTGGGGCGTGTAATATACAGTTCATCAAGTTAAGACATAAATTCGTTGATGAGAAGAGTAGTGTTACGAACTGATTCAGAAAGCGGCTGGTTGATGAGAAGTCGTTCTGTTCAAGACATGAAGATGAGCTCGGAGAAATGGTGATGGTGCAAGCTGTTACCACGGCAGGAACCGTTATCTTCCCTGGTTTATCCGCTTGAGTGCGGCGAACTGTAGAGGTGTATTTGGTGACAAATACATAAATTAGGGTGGTAACACGATGAAGTCGTCCCTAGTCAGACATTTTAGTCTGGCTAGGGACGACTTTTTCTTTTTATCCGCGAATTTATGAGTTGTTAAGAAGATAGATTATTTGATTAAAGTGAGGATATATATTATGGCTATTGAGATTACACGTGCAGAAGCAGATACCTTGGTAAAGACACCTTTGATTTCACAATTGTTGATTGAGTGGATTAAGGGTGAAGAATCAGAAAAGTTCCCATTGGCCAACTTGGCGAATGCGGCGGCTATTTTGCAAGAAAACTTGAAGCAAGTTAACTGGGCCGGTTTTTACTTGTACGATGAGAAGATTGATGAATTAATCTTGGGACCTTTCGTTGGAAAGGCTGCGGTTGTTCGCATTAAGCCTGGTTCAGGTGTGGTTGGCGATGCCTTTAGCAAGCAAGAGACGATTCGTGTCGCCGATGTGCACGTCTTCGACGGTCACATCGCTTGCGATCCTGCTTCAAATGCTGAAATTGTTGTGCCATTGACGACAGCTTCAGGTAAGCGTTTGGGTGTCTTGGATATCGACTCAACGGCCTTTAACCGTTTTGGCATTAAGGAACAAGCTGAAATCGAGCACTTTACTAAGATTTTGTTGCAATACATCTAAGCCAAACTTGCTAGACAAGACTGGTATGATAGAACTACAAAATTAAAAAACGTAGGAGATAGAAATGGCTGAAACATTGCATTATGACGTTGCCATCATTGGTGCTGGACCAGCAGGACTCGCTGCCGCGGAAGATATTGTGGCCGCTGGTAAGACGGTTGCCTTGATTGAAAAGTACCTCTGGGGTGGCACTTGCCCAAACTATGGTTGTGACCCTAAGAAAATCCTTTTGGCCGCGGTTGAAGCGAAAGAACACGTTGAGTTTCTGAGCGGTGACGGTGTCGATGGTCAAGTGGCGATTAACTGGGAATCATTGATGGGCCGTAAGATGCGCTTTACGGAAGCAATTCCTGAAAAGACAGTGCACTCATTGGATGCAAATGGGATTGCGCACGTTTATGGGGCAGCCCACTTCATCAACTCAGATACAGTTGTTGTGCATGGGGATGAAGACATTGAAGTACAAGCAACCGACTGGATTTTGACGGTTGGGCAACGTCCAGCTGAGTTGGATATTCCTGGGGCTGAGCTAACGATTGATTCAGAGACGTTCTTGAGTTTGCCTGCAATGCCAGAAGACGTTGTGATTATCGGTGGTGGTTATATCGCGGTTGAATTTGCGTCAATTGCGGCCGCTGCTGGGGCACAAGTGCACTTGGTGGTGCGTGGTAGTGAGTTATTGACTGGTTTCGATGAAGCTTTCGTTGATACGCTACTTGATCAATTAGATGATCGTGGCATTCGGGTGTACTTCAACACAGAAGTGACTGAAGTTGCTAAGACTGATGACGGGCTGAACGCCACATTGAGTTTTGGTAGTACGTTGCCAACAAAATTGGTTTTGCGCGCAGTAGGTCGTGTGGGTAACAATGACACGTTGGCCTTGGAGAATGCTGGGGTTGAAGATGATATTCACGGGATTAACGTGGACGAATTCTTGCGGACGTCAAACCCACACATTTACGCGGCGGGTGACGTTGCCAATACAAGCCGACCACGGATTACAACGGTGGGTTACTACGAAGCACGTTACGCAGCTTCAGTGATTTTGGGTCATGACGAGCCAATTACGTATCCGGCTGTGCCAGTTGTTGTATACGGGACGCCTAAGTTAGCAGCTGTTGGCGTACCAACGCAATACGCTGAGGCGGATGGCTATTCAGTTCGTGATATCGATATGACCAACTGGTTTACGTATTACCGAACAGGTGAGCCAGCTGCCCGGGCCAAGGTTGTCTTGGACGCAAATAAGAAGTTGGTTGGTGCCACGGTTTTGAGTGCGCATGCCGATGAGTTGATTAATTACTTTACTGAAGCGATTAATAACAAAGATGGTTACCAAGCGATTCGTGATCGTTTGTATGCCTACCCAACGCCGGCGTCAGACTTAGAATACTTCTTCTAAAGCTTACTTTTGAGGCTGAGACAGTGAATGCTGTCCCAGTCTCTTTTTTGTTTCAAATTTGTGACAAATTTAGAGAACAAAAATAGATTAATCATGATAATCTGTAAGTAACAGGATAATGGATGGGGTTCAGATTAATGAGAAAAGGGATGCTGTGTCTGTTGGTGAGTCTGGTGGGGGCAATGTCTGTACCAATGACAGCATCAGCAGATACGTTATGGGCGATTGGTGATTCCACTGCGGTTGGTTGGGATGGCCATAAAATTGTAACGGCGCCGTATCCGTTGGTGGCAGCGGATAAGTTACATGTGACGGCGCACAATGAATATTCGGTTTCGGGCGCGATGATTTCAGGACATTCGACGTATCAACGTGATTTTTCAGCAACAACGCAACTAATTAGCAAGGACAAGGCGTTTAAAAAAGCCAATCTTGTGTTGATAGGGTTAGGTATCAATGATTATTTGCACAGTGACAATGCATTACCAGTTGTGATTGGGACGTTGCAGAATAATGTACGCCAATTAAAGGCCTTAGCACCACGGGCGAAGTTTTATGCGTTGATGCCACAAGGAACATGGGAAGACGGGGATACGCTCAACACGATTCGTCTAGGTGGCTATAGTTATTTGCAAGAGAAACAAGCGTTGTTGTTGGCATATCAACAGTTAGGTGTTAAGCCGATTAATGCCCGCGTGGTTAATAATTTTAACTACCATAAAGAGTTAGGTGATCATACGACGCATCCAACTCAGGCCGCATATTATAAGATCGGTGAGGCTGTTGCCAAGCAAATTGCGGGGGACGGTTACAAGGCTAAAACATATACTGGCTGGCGGGACAAACGCTATTACATTGCCGATAAGTTAGCGAATGGGTTGCAAACAACGGTCGCGGGTTATCGTTATTTTGATGATGGTGTTGCGCTAAAAAGTCGGTGGTTAAAGCGGAACGGCAAAACCTATTATTTAGCTAAAAATGGCGTGCCTGCCCAGGGAAATATTCTAATTGATCACAAAGTATATGCGATTTCAACAACCAGTAACGGGTCAAACCAGTTAACAAATACCTTTGCTTCACGTGGCCTAGTTAAGGATGCTTATGTCATGGTTAAGGATGTGACGGGGCGCAAGGTTGGCTGGCGTTGGATTAAAGATGGTCGACCCTATACTGGGAAAAAGACGGTTCATTATAAAGTGTATACCTATAAAAATGGTATTCGCCAAGCAGCCACGGCTGGCTTACCAATCAAGTAATGACGAACGATTTTTATTCTGTTGAAAATAATGTTTGCATTTTCTGGTAAGTTTGCTATAGTAAGTAACAATTAAATATGACGTAATCACTATCGGTATAATTGCTGGAGAATGGCCAGCGAGTTCCTACCTGTTTCCCGAGAGACAGACTACTGATAGTGTTTTAAACGATATTCGTGCACCCATTCTGCATGCTTTTTAAGCGTGAGAGTGGGTGCTTTTTTCGTTAGTTAACCTGTTGGGGGTAGTGGTTGCGACACACATGGAGGGGTTATTTATTATGGAAGCTGTCGCAGGTGTTAAAGCCGAACCGGTCGTGAAGACTAATAAACTACAAGCGCTAGTGTTGGGCTTGCAACACGTGTTAGCCATGTATTCTGGGGGTATTCTAGTACCGTTGTTAATCGGGGCAGCACTGCACTTTACACCACAACAAATGGCGTACTTGATTTCGGCGGATATCTTTATGACAGGAATTGGTACATTGCTACAGCTAAAGAGTACGCGCCTCACTGGTATCGCGATGCCAGTTGTGTTAGGTTCGGCGATTCAGTCGGTGTCCCCCTTGATTAATATAGGTGGCACGTTGGGTATCGGTGCGATGTATGGTGCGACCATTTCAGCGGGGGTCTTCGTATTTTTGATTGCGGGCCTATTTGCGCGATTACGTGAATTTTTTCCGCCAGTTGTTACGGGATCTTTGATTACGGTGATTGGGTTTGCGTTGATTCCAGTTGGTATTCAAAATTTAGGTGGCGGAGATGTCGCTGCCAAATCATTCGGTAGTCCAGCAAACCTAGCAATTGGTACGTTTACGATTGCAATTATTGTCCTCGTTAGTTTGTTAGCGAAAGGCTTTACCAAGGCCATTTCAATTCTATTGGGAATTGTGCTGGGGACCGCTTTTGCCGCAATTTTGGGTAAAGTATCGTTAGCACCCGTTGCGGCAGCGTCATGGTTCCATTTACCAACGCCTTTTTTCTTGGGTGTGCCAACGTTCCATTCTTCAGCGATTATTACGATGATTATCATTGCGTTGACCTCAATGATTGAGTCAACCGGTGTGTACTTCGCGTTAGCTGATTTAACGGGACGCAAGCTAACAAATCAAGACATGGCAAAGGGATATCGCGCTGAAGGGTTAGCCGTGGTGCTATCTGGTTTGTTTAACACCTTTCCATATTCAACGTTTTCACAAAATGTTGGTGTGGTGCGCTTATCAGGCGTTAAGACGAAACAACCTATTTACTACGCTGCAGTTATTTTGATTTTAATTGGTTTGTTACCAAAGTTTGGTGCACTGGCGACGATTATTCCAACATCTGTGTTGGGCGGGGCCATGATTGTCTTGTTTGGTACGATTGGTATCCAGGGAACGACCATTTTGCGCACGGTTGATTTTGGTAAGGAACGCAATTTAATGATTGCAGCCATTTCAATTGGGGCCGGCATTGGTGTCACCGTGTATCCACAAATTTTCCAACAATTACCAGAATTAATTCGTTTAGTGATTGAGAACGCCGTTGTTGTCACATCCGTGTTGGCAGTGTTCTTAAATATTGTTTTACCAGGTCGTGAAAAAGGGGAAGTCACAGCATCATGAAGTTATTAGAAGAACGTATTCAAACAGACGGTCGCGTATTGGGGACTGAAGTGTTGAAAGTTGATAATTTTTTAAATCATCAAGTGGATCCAGCGCTTATGCAAGCTATGGGGAATGAATTTGCCCGGTTATTTGCAACAGAAAAAATCGATAAAGTACTGACAGTTGAATCATCTGGCATTGCGCCGGCTGTTTTTGCAGCGTTGGCCTTAAACGTGCCAATGGTGTTTGCTCGTAAGAAGCAGTCGTTAACGCTCTCAGGAGATCACTACGTAGCTGATGTTTACTCGTTTACCAAGCAAGAGACGAACCATATTTTGGTTGATAAGCGCTTTATCCAACCGGGCGAACGCTTGTTGTTGATTGATGACTTCTTGGCGAACGGTCAAGCGGTAGCGGGGATGCTCCAAATTGCGTCTGACGCAGGTGCCACAGTGGTTGGGGCCGGTATTGTTATCGAAAAGACTTTCCAAAAGGGCCGCGCGCTGCTAGATGAACAAGGTGTGCGCGTTGAGTCCTTGGCCCGCATCGCAGCTTTCGAAAATGGTCAGGTGGTTTTTGCGGATGAGTCACCTGTTGCTAATTAACATTCGAATAATAATTTCATTGGTTGTTCATAGTGTTTTAAGATAAATAAGAGTAGACTGAAACTATACTATGGAGGTGAAAACATGGCACAAATTAATTTGGGTGGCTCAGGACTTATGATTCCTGATGTAGCCCTTGGTGTAATGCGTATCGCGGACAAGTCTGCAGCTGAAGCACAAGCTTTGGTTGAAAAGGCAATGGAAAAGGGCGTGAACTTCTTTGATACGGCTGACATTTATGCAGCTGGTCAAAGCTCAGTTGTCCTTGGTCAAGCTTTGAAGGACGCCGGTATTGCGCGTGAAGACATCATCTTGCAATCAAAGGGTGGCATCATCTTGGAAGATGGTCAAATCTCTGGTGATGGTTGGAAGGGTCCTCGTTACGACTTTTCAAAGTCACACTTGATTTCAGCTGTTGATGAAGAGTTGAAGCGTCTACAAACGGAATATTTGGATGTCTTCTTGTTGCACCGCCCAGACACGTTGATGGATCCTGAACAAGTTGCGGCAGCTTTTGATGAGTTGCAAGCGGCTGGTAAGGTTAAGCACTTCGGAACGTCAAACATGAACCCATGGCAAGTCGAATTGGTTCAAGCTTCTTTGAACCAAAAGTTGGTTGCGAACCAATTGCAATTCGGTATTATGCACACGGGTATGGTTGATTCAGAATTGCACGTGAACATGTCAGATGAGCGTTCATTTGATCACGACGGTGGCATTTTGGCCTACTCACGTTTGAAGAACATGACGATTCAAGCGTGGTCACCATTCCAATATGGTTTCTTTGAAGGACCATTTATCGACAACGATAAGTTCCCAGTCTTGAACCAAAAGTTGCAAGAATTGGCTGATAAGTACGGTGTAACGAAGAACACGATTGCCGTGGCCTTCATTTTGCACCACCCAGCTAAGATGCAAGTTGTTTTGGGTTCAATGAATGTGAACCGTTTGGACGAAATGATGGACGGCGACAAGGTAACGTTGACGAACCAAGAATGGTACGACATCTACTTTGCAGCCGGCAATGATTTGCCATAAACAGCGTTAAAAAATGAGCGTCACTGCTTTTGCGGTGACGCTCATTTGCGTTTATGTGTCGTGCTAGCGCACGAGCAACAGGTTCGGCTGGCATCCTGCGCCTTTGTTCAAAAACTCGGCAACCGAATGGCGCGGACGCCATTCAGCGGGGCAAATA
>NZ_KQ970392.1:72252-73110 GCF_001579105.1 Weissella sp. DD23
TTCAAAAACTCGGCAACCGAATGGCGCGGACGCCATTCAGCGGGGCAAGTAATTCCCCCTAAATCCTCAAGTGCTGTGTGGACTTTTCTGAATAGCGCCGGCCATGCGGCATGTTGCCGATTTTTGAACGCTCCGGATACCAGCCGAACCTGTTGCAGCTACCGAGAGATTCTCTGTTATTTGGGATCTTCAGAGTGTTGCCAATAGCAGATTATAACGCAAAAAAGCACCGCGTGATGCGGTGCTTTTGTTGTTAGAACATTAACATAATGGCACCGGCAATTCCGACGAGCAGACCGTAAACCAGGGCTGGAATAGCAGTTTTACGTAAGATTGCACCTTCTTGACCGGCCAGGCCGACCACGGCACTGGCTGCAACAATGTTGTGTACACAAATCATATTGCCGGCTGCCGCACCAATGACTTGCAAAGCTAAAATAATGGGCTTGGCAAGATGGGCATTGGCTGCGACGTCAGCTTGAATTGGCGAGAAAGTCAAGGTTGAAACGGTTGCACTTCCCGTGATGAAAGCACCGAGTTCCCCTAAGAAAGGTGCCACGAATACCCACACACCAGCCATATGTTGTGACACGGTTTTGGCGATATAAGTTGGCATTGACGGTAAGTTCATGCCGTTGGTGCCGGAATTCGAGAATACTTGTACCATAATCAAGGTCACCATCAACGTCACACCAGTGCCAACCATCGAGGCTAGCACCGACTTGGCCGCTGGCACAAAAGGTTTCAACGTTCGGGCTTGCACCAAGAGGGCGATAGCCGCAGCTAATGTCAAAATGAAGCCAGGCGAGTAAAGGACCGGCCAGTCGGAGCTAATCCCTTTAATCCCTAGGATGTTAA
>NZ_KQ970392.1:73407-79987 GCF_001579105.1 Weissella sp. DD23
GATGGCGTTGGTCATGAAATGCTTTAGCCAACCAATGGTACGTGATAGTAAGAGCAGTACAACAACAATCAAGTAAGGCGACCAAGCTGTCAGCAACGACATATGACTTGATGCGTGTTGCATCGTTTCTTCATCATTTTGCACACCATCGCCGGTAAAATTCGCACCCTTCCAAGGATTGGTGAAGACGGTTGTTGGCAATAAGATGCGATATTTGAGTGTTAACACAGCAATGATCAAAACGGTTAATGGTGTGAGAATCGACACGAACTCATAACCAATTGTGTGGGCGTAAAGCCAGGCGAAAACGTTATAAACCAAGCCAATTAATAATGCCCATGGCGTAATTTCTAGCCACGATTTGATCGACTTTTTGCCTCGATTGAAGAACGTAACGAGCAGCATAACCAACATCAAAGGCATGAATGTTCCACCAAACAAATCGATGGTAGTCATCGTACCGGCAATATTGTTCATGAAGTCAGCAACATTTGCTGGGGCGACGTTACTCAACCCGACGGTTAGTGGCGTCCCAACGGCACCGTATGCAGCTGATGTTGAATCAGCGACTAAGGCTAAGGTAACGCCCGCAATTGGTGTGAACCCTAAAGCGATTAGTAAGGGTGCTGTGACCATTGCAGGTGTCCCAAAACCAGATACACCTTCAATCAAACCACCAAATAAATAGGCAATTAAGACTGCTAAAATACGCATATCAGCGGTTAACGATTCGAACCCGGCGTTAATCCGTGTGATAGCGCCGGTGTGGCGTAAAACGTGTAGCATCATCAAGGCCCCAAACAAAATCCAAAGAATTGGGAATGTTTTGTGAATGCCTTGTAGGATAGAGGCAAACATCACATTGTTTGGCATTTGCCAGATGAACCAGCCGGCTAAGGTGACGACGAGCGCACTGATAGCCATCCCTTTTAGTGCCGGCATGTTGAACACGGCCAACAGAATAAGCGGCAGAATAACTGCCAGAAGTGCAATAAATAGCATAGAACCCCCAAAGTTCGCAATTGAAATAGATGTCTCTTGTAGTCTACATGAAGAACTTCACAAATAAAGGGTTTCTATATTTTTTATTTGTTACACGAGTTTTAGATAAGACGTATCAGTTGATTTCGTGATAGTATCTGGGATAAGTGGCAGTATCAGGTGAGATGATGGTGTGAGAGATGAAATGGATGCATGATAAGCAGGATCGGAATAAATTAAAGTTATTTCGATACATGCGAACACGTGGGGAAGCCCCGGTACTCCAGGTAATGGAAGACCTGGATATGTCACGCTATATTGTGTTATCAACAACACAACAATTAGCGATTGATATTGAGATGATTACAGGTATGACGGACGGCATTTTGATTGAAGGTGGATCAGATGTTCGTTTTAGTGTGCCAGCAACGGTGTTAGATTGGGAATCGTTAGGACTACACTATCTTATGACGTCGATTCGCGGCCGAATGGTACACGAATTATTTCATGAGCAAGTGACGTCGTGGGAAGAATTTGCCTTTGACGTTGATGTGTCGGTCCCCAAGATGTACAAGGAACGCGCGCAAGTCGCTGAAGATTTAGCACGTGAAGGAATCCGAATTTCGCGAGATTACAAATTAGTCGGGAATGAAGAACACATTCGGTTATTCAAATTCGAGATGTTAACTTATTACAATGGTCGGCGAGATTCACCATTTCCGATCGATGTGCAGGAACAAGCGCGCGAAGTGGTGAATGAAATCATTGTGCCGGAGTGTGGCACGTTGCGTGAAACACAATTGGTAGGGTTGCGCCATCTGTATGCAATTTGGTGGTCGCGTTTTAGACAGCGTCATTTTGTGTCGACAGGGTTTACGAATCGCTTTTTAAAGCCAACTGCTGAGTTATCTGATCGTAGTCGACGCCTCATCCATTTACTGATGGAACGGATGAGTGACACACCTGACTTGCCGGTTGAAACAGCCGCAAGTGAGGCACGGTTTATCATTCTAACCATGCATACGTTGGGACTTTTCCCGCCGGAGCAAATGATGACCGACGTGACAGATTCAGTCATCCAGTACTGGCATCATTTTGAACGGGCTTTGAAAGAAAGTTATTACTGTCTCTTCATGCTTCGGGCCGATCAAGTTGATATTCGGTCCGTCACGCGCGTGCTTGAACCTGAAATTTTACGGTTCTTTGTCTTCCCATATGTGGGAGAAGAAGATTATGAGTACATGACGAATGTTGCTGACATTGCACCGGAATATCCGTTGGCCTATGAGTTCTCTAAGGATGTCATGCGCCACTTTAGTGAGTTTACGGGAGTGCCGGCGCGTGATTTGGATAACTTTATGTTGCCAGATTTGATTGCGACAGTGATGGGTTATCCTAATTTTTATCGGGCAATTCCAGCAGTTAACATCACGATTGACTTTGGCGGCCATCACGGCATCGAAGAAGTGATGGCAATGTCGCTGAATGGCTTGCCAGGTTATAAAATTCAAATTAACCATGTTCTATCTGAATATACAGATATTTTGGTAACGGACGCTCCCCAGCCTAAGGATGAACCTTATACGGCGCTCATTTGGCGGGGAATTGGAACGCCAGGGCAAATGACAGAGCTCTTACAGGAAATTAATCGCGTTAAGATGAAGAAGTTCAATGCTTGGCGAGATAATAACAAACATAAATAATAGTAGCGAAACAACACAACACCGTGTTAGTTTCGCTTTTTATTTTAGCGAAACAAGTGCGTGAAACCGTTTACAAAATATAAGCGACGCGTTACAATGTATTTGTTAATTAAATCACATGCAAAGAAAAGAAGGCATTTATCATGGCTGAAAAAGTAGCAATTGTAACTGGTGGTGGACAAGGTATCGGTGAAGGTATCGCATTGCGGCTAGCCCAAGATGGTTATGCAGTCATTGTTAACGGACGCACCCAAACTAAATTGGACAACGTGGTTAATAAGATTGTTGCAGCTGGGGGCGAAGCGACAACCTTTGCGGGGGATGTACAACAAAAGTCAGTTAATGAAGAAATGGTGCAATTAGCATTGACTAAGTATGGCCGTTTAGACGTCTTCGTAGCCAATGCTGGTATTGATTGGGTTGATACAATCGAAGAGACGCCAGAAGAACAAGTTGATAATGTCTTCAATATTAACTTAAAGTCACAAGTCTGGGCTTTACAAACGGCACCGGCCGCTATGCGTAAGAATGGTAAGCAAGGCGGTTCAATTGTATTGGCTTCATCAATTGCGGGGATGGAAGGTTTTGAGATGTTGGGGATTTACTCGGCAACCAAGTTTGCTACCCGGGGTCTGGTGCAAGCAGCGGCAAAAGAGTTGGCGACCGACAATATCCGTGTAAATGCCTATAATCCAGGAATCGTCTTAACGCCAATGTGGGATCAAATTGATGCCCGTTTTGCTGAACGCAAGAATGTTGCCATTGGCGAAACACGCCAAGCGTTTATTGATGGTATTTTACTTGGTCGTGGTGAAGAACCTGATGATATTGCTAAGTACGTGTCATTCTTGGTGTCTGACCAAGCCGATTACATCACTGGCCAATCGTTAGCTGTTGATGGTGGTGTGAAGTTCCAATAAAATAGTTATGAAACCGGTTTTGTGCGCTGCACAAAGCCGGTTTTTCAGTTGCGGGATGATAGTGGGTGTACAATGAAGGTACTGAAAATAACGAGGTGAATGAACATGAAGATTGGATTCATCGGTACCGGTGTCATGGGGCGCGGTATCATTAATAACTTATTGCAAGCAAATTATGAAGTGGTTGTTTTCAATCGCACGAAAGCACATGCCCAATCAGTCTTGGATAATGGTGCCACTTGGGCAGACTCACCAAAGGAAATCGCTGAAGCAGCAGACTTGGTGATTACCATGGTTGGCTATCCCAAGGATGTGGAAGAACAATATTATGGTGATAATGGGTTGTTTGCTGGCTCACACGCCGGTCAAATCTTTGTTGATATGACGACGTCAACGCCAACGTTGGCTGAACAATTGGCCGTTGATGGTGAGAAGTATGATGTTAAGGTACTTGATGCCCCGGTTTCTGGTGGTGATGTTGGTGCTAAGAATGGTACGTTGACCATTATGGCTGGTGGTGATGAAGCGGCGTACGACAGTTTGCAACCAATCTTTGATGTGATTTCAAAGGCAGCTAACCGCTTTGGTGTGGCTGGTCGAGGTCAACACACTAAGATGGCCAATCAAATTATGATTGCCGCGACAATGTTGGGTATGTCAGAAATGATGGTTTATGCAAAGGCGGCTGACCTAGATGTGGCTAAAGTAATGGCAACTTTGTCAGCTGGTGGCGCCCAAAACTGGTCATTGGATAACTATGGCCCCCGCGTTTTGGCAGGCGATTTTGAACCTGGCTTCTATGCAAAGCACCTATTGAAGGATTTGCGCATTGCGTTGGACGAAGCGGCCAAGATGAATCTATCTTTGCCAGCAACTGATTTGGCTGAGGCCTTATATACCAAGCTTGTTGAGCAAAAGAACCTTGGTGATGAAGGGACACAAGCACTGGTTAAGTTGTGGGCGCAATTTGCATAATGTCCTAAATTTGAGTGAAATAAGACAGGTTTCGCACTTTTTGTAAGTGCGAAACCTGTTTTTTAGTGTCTATGGTTCAATTTGAGGAGATATTAAAAAATCAGCCAATTATTCGTTAAGATAAAAACATCAAGAAATGACGTGGAGGCAAATAGGCATGACGATTGGACGCATATATTCAGATTTAAAGGCAATGTTTGAGCTTTTAGCTTGGATTACGTTCATTTTTGTGTTGTTTGTTTTGTCTTCACGTTATTTGTACGGGATGGATTACAGCATCTTTTTACCATTGGTTGTGATGTTGTACGCTGGCGTATGGGTTGGCTTGTCAGTCGCTTTAGTTTTGACATGGATTTTCAGTGCCGGAACTGCAAAGCAAGCGACTCAGACGACGAAGTAGTAGTGACGAACTGGCTAGATTTCGATGAAAAATCTGGCCAGTTTTGCTTTGATTTAGAAACTATAGGGCGCATTTCCTTTTCAACACTGCTATAATCACTTGTATAAAGTACGAGAATACGGAGAGTGGAAAGATGATTGGACGGAAGTTGTGGTCAAGTTTGGCCATAGTGACGGCTGCATTGGGGGCGCTTGGCGTGGCAAAGCCAGCGGCGGCAGCAGACTATAGTAATAACAATCCTGAAATGGGTGTCATGTTATCGAGTATTGAAGATGACACGGATACAAATAATTCAACATGGGAATTGAATACGAAGCCAGGTAAGGTGTTGCAAGGTTCAGTGTCTGTTCAAAATGCTTCAGACGCGGCAGCAAAATTCACAGTATCAATGGAACAAGCGCGCACAAACGATCAAGTGAATATCATGTATCTCTCAGGTGGAACGAATAAGTCACTTGATCCGAACATGAAGTTTTCTAACCTTGCCAAGGTTGATGGTAAAGACAACACAACAGTGACGGTTCCGGCTAAAACAACTGTGCAAGTGCCGATTACGTTAACGATGCCAGCAAAGGAATTTGATGGTTACGTGTTGGGTGCCGTGGTCGTTAACAAGGAATTGCCAAAGGGTTATAAAGTTGAAGGTGGTGTCACGAACCGTTTCGTTTATGTGAAGACGGTTCAAATCACAGAATCGATCGTCAACCCAACAGCGGTTTTGACGAATGACAAAAAGGGATTGGTTAAAGTTTCTGACGGGCGTCAAATTTTCCAATTGCCAATTCAAAATAATGTGCCAAGTTATATTGGTAACATGAGTTTGAAGGCTAAGGTTACCTACAAGAGTACTGGTGATACAGTTTTGACGGATAGTCAAAAAAATCGCTCAGTCGCACCTAATTCATCATTTACGTATCAGATTCCATCTGAACGGGTGATGAAGGCTGGTAAGTATCACTATGTTGTCACGATGACAAATGATAAGACGAAGAAGAGTTGGACGTTTAGTGATGACTTTACGGTCTCACGTGCATCAGCTACGAGCGTTGGTATCGGTCGATCAATTGCTTTTGTGCCAACTTGGATTTGGCAATTGCTAGCTTTGTTCCTTGTCTTAATCGGCTTCCTATTCTTCCTTTTGTGGAAGCGTCGCAAGGATGACGAAGATGAAGATGAGACAACCGCAAAATAATTTCAAAAATTGAAAAAAATATCAAGACGGAATCCTTGCAAAGGGGTTCCGTCTTTGCTTTGAGCTAAAAACGACCATTTTTGACGTGTTTTTTACTAACTTTTAAAAAATTAGCGAAAACAGGCCCAATTTAAGTACTTTTTGTAAGAGCCGTATAAATCGGAATTATACTAATTCATGTAATAAAGGAACTACTTAAAAAAGCCTAAGAAGCACAGAGAGGGAAAGAATTATGATGAAGCAATTTTTGATGAGTGTTGCTGTATTGGGAGCCGCAGTTACTCTAGCTGCACCAGCAGTTAACGCTGACGCAACTTTCGCAGGAAAGACTGGAACGACTGATGTAACGTTCCAAGGAGACACGACAACTAAGCCAGGTACAACGGATCCAAAGGACCCAGATAACGGT
>NZ_KQ970392.1:80147-80840 GCF_001579105.1 Weissella sp. DD23
AAGGACCCAGATAACGGTGCTACGGTTGGTGGTTTGACTTTGACGGCTGTACCAAGCTTTTCGTTTAAGGATGCTGGCGCAACGCCTAAGATTACCGAAGCTTCAACGAAGGTGTTGACGGCTAACGGTGTATCAACGCAACCAACTGGTGACACGACTGGTACAAACAACACGTCATCATCAATCTATGTTCGTGATACACGTGGTTTGACGGCTGATGCAGCTGGTGCTGGTTACAGCATCTACGCCTCAGCTTCACAATTGAAGGCTGGTGATCAAGTCTTGCCAGTTGCTTCATTGAACATGACGGTTGCTGACGGAACTGCTAATTCAAACGGTGGTTTGATTACTGGTAAGAGTGCCGTTTCAGTTTACCAAGCTAACAATTCAGTTTTGAAGGGTGGCACTGCTAAGACTGCTGGTGACGCAACTTTGGGAACGGTTGCCGGATACGGTAACTTGATTGCTAAGGGTGACGGTAAGACTAACGGTGACAACGCAACTGGTGCTGTTTCTGCAGAATTGAACTTGAGCAGCAATGCCGTTCAAGCACAAAAGTACACGGGTACGATGTACTACACGTTGGTTGATTCAGCTACTTCAGCTAACTAATTAACATACGCTAAGTAATTAGACCGATCGTGACAAGTCATGTTTGGTCTTTTATTGGATAAAACACGGTATACTTATTTT
>NZ_KQ970392.1:81049-90608 GCF_001579105.1 Weissella sp. DD23
GAAACTATTTGGGGATAGTGAGAAAGAGAGGCAACATCATGAAGAACACACGGCGTTTACAAGCAAAAGTACAACATATGGCGTTGGCTTCAATTATAATCGCAGGGATTGTTGCGCCGATTGTCCAACTCGCACCATCATTGCCAGGTATGAGCTTGCAAGATGTGAAAGCGGCAACTGGAGTGGTAGATAAGGTAGATAAGGGTACTGCCAGTGAAAATTACGCGCGTGATTTGTTAGGCGGTAGTTATTCAGGTACCACTCCTGCGATGTTGGCTGGTCAGACAGGCGTTGTCGATGGATCTTGGAAAATTACACCACGAGATACATCGGCTGCATATGCAAAGCGTACAAATGCGAAAGGTGATTTTCACATTCAATATGCTACAACGTTGGCTAATGGTCAAAATAAAATTTTTGATGGTAGCCAGGCTAGCACATATGACTCAACGTCAACTATCGTAAAGTTGACAACGCCGGTAGTGAATGAAAGTACGGACGTAAATCGAACGGCGACTTATATGGCTGTCAGTCCTGCATCTGATACAAGTACCAAGACTGCTAGTGGATCAACTGATGAGCTGGCTGTAGCAGCCGGAAATGTCGGAACCGCGACAACTAGTGATGCACCAACTAAGGTTAGCGGGTCGTTGAACAAGTTGTATAGGTTTACAGGTAAGCAGTATCTAAGTCTTCATACACCGGATGATTCTACAGGACTAAAACTTACCAATATCAGCTCGTATCTAGATTCAAGTACTTTTTCAGTGAAAGTTATTTATGCTGATGGAACAATATCTGATGTTGATTCTGGTGGTGTAGATGGTTACTCAACATGGTACCCAACTAGTAATGTACAAGGTATCTTCTACAGTGTTGATCCGAAGACAGGTGCATTGATGGTGAAGCACGGTACGATTACGGTCAGCAAAAATAAGACGACGTACAATTATTCATCGCCATTAGCCGTTGCGACGGATGGTGATTGGCAAAATGCAGCTGGTAGTCCAGCAACGAATATTTACGTCTACTCGAAGGTAAAAGTACCAGCATTGGGACAACAGCTAGTTTTGTCAGGAAATGTTAAGATGCCTACGAATGGCGATATGCGCCAGTATTCAGGTGATACGCGCATGTTTGGTGCGGGATCTACGACAAATACGCCGGTTAACTACAATGTGGCTGGTAATA
Source organism: Weissella sp. DD23 (assembly GCF_001579105.1). Classification (NCBI taxonomy): domain Bacteria; kingdom Bacillati; phylum Bacillota; class Bacilli; order Lactobacillales; family Lactobacillaceae; genus Weissella; species Weissella sp. DD23. The sequence continues at coordinate 82,241 of NZ_KQ970392.1, forward strand.
TACCCGAAACTTCTAGTACTTCATGGTATGGTTCATATGAAGAAGGTGGCTTCAACATCTTGAAGCATACTGATACAGGAGTTATTACACATGATGTGTCGTACACGGATGGAACGGGTAAGTCAATTACCAGTGGAAGTAGCGACAGTTACAACCAAGTAATTGCGTCAGATAAAATCACGAATACGCAGAGTCAAGATTCAACTGGTACGTACACGATTACGACTGGAAGCAATAATGTAACGTTTGCGAAGCAGCCAGCATTTGTTAATGCGAATGGTGATGATGTTTCTACGGCAGTTGGACTAAAGGACATGACGTACTACGATGCAACGGGTGCTAAGACAACTGATTATGCTAAAGCTGTTAAGGCCACTATGACGGTGACAATTCCAGCGACATCTAGCTACACAATCAAGTCAGTCTTCCAAGCATCAAAAACCGAGTCAATTACTTCAACGACCAGCATGACAGGTACGGATACCAACATGGCTAAGATTGACTTAACAAAGTCGTTTACTTGGAATGGTGCAGCTGCGGTAACGGGAAGCATTAATTATGTGGATGCGAATGGTAATCAGGTTGCTACAGGTTCTTACACTAAGGCGCCAGGATCATCAACTTCAGACATCACAGCCCCAACGACAACTGACGGTTACCGTTACAAGTTTGTGAGCGTTGATAAGTCAACGTATGATGGTAGTGATATCAAGGTGACGGTTGCAAAGATTGCAACTGGAAACATTAACTACGTCTACAATGGTAAGACAGTTTCATCTACGCCATTTACGGATCAAGATGCTGGTAAGACGATTGCAAACATCGCTGCACCAGCTGGTACGGTTGATGGGTTGCGTTACAAGCTTGCTGATGCAACGAAGTCATATGCTTATCCTGATAAGGATGGCGATGTGAACGTCGACTTGGCAGCGATTGTCTCAGGTACAATCGAGTTCGTCGATGCAGATAACAACAACGCTTTGGTTCAGCAACAAGCCTTTACCGACCAAACGCCAGGTGCCCAAATCTCACCTTTGACGTTGCCAGATGGTTACGTTTTGGCTGTTGGTGCCAACGGTGACGTACAATCAACGTACAACTACCCAACGACTGATGCCCAAGTGGTAACGGTGAAGGTACAAAAGTTGACGAGCGGCAACCGTAATGACGGTATGGAATTGACGGAAGTGCCTTCATTCAGTAGCGATAAGAATACAATCGGTGCTAGTGACACAACGACATTGACGGCAACGAAGGGTGGCGTCTTGTCATACTTGAACTTAAAGGGCCAAAATGCTGATATCTACATGTCAGCCACAGACTTGAAGTCAAACGGATCAGCTTTGCCAATTAAGACGTTGAAGGCTAACTTGAGCGCCGGTTTGGCTGATGTCTACGCTGCTAACCAGACGGATGGTTATGGTCACATGATTGTTAACGATACGACGAGCAAGAAGGGATCACTAACGATTCCAGACTTGCAAATGACGTTGTCGAACAACAACTTTGCGGCGGGTACGTACTCAGGTACTATCAACTACACGATGGTTTCAGATGACTTGAACTAACAATAATGTTTTAAAAACGAGGTAACTACGGTTGCCTCGTTTTTTCATACAATAAGCCAAAGCTCACAATACAGTTTGTTTATGATAGTAACTGTTATAATAGTATTTAAAAATAAGTAATTAATATCGCTCATAAAAGGAGCAATGCCGATGAACTTTTTCGTTAATGCGACGATGCCAAAGCAAAAGTCTGGTATCGAACACGCGCAATTGAAGCGCTTTGAACTATTTAATAATCACCAGGTGGATTCACGGATTGTTTTGCGTGATTGGGATCCAGTTGCGCACGTTAATGCGAACGCAGCGGGTATTCCGGATAACCAACTCATTAATATGTTTGATTATTTTCAGGAAGCTGTTACGGTGACGCCAAAAACTCTGCACGCGCAAGAGATTGAATTTGGTGTGCCAAATGTACAATTTGCCGATGAACCGGCAAATAATCGTTATTTGGTAACGGCCCAGAATGGTCAATTGGTAGCGCGCGTAAATTATGACGCCACTGCCGATAAGCGGGTACGGTCGACTGAGTTATTTGATGGCTACAACAATTTATTCCGGGTTGATCACTACGATTCACGTGGGTTTGCGTCATTAATTCAGTGGTATACGACGGATAATCAAATTGGTACGGAAACGTGGGTGACCCCATCAGGCCGGACGGTCATTGAAACTTTTAATAAGAAGACAATGGCCGGTGAGTTTGTTAAATCAGGCTGGCGTTTGATTGAACATGGTGGTCACGTGATGCAGTTTGACACGATTGAGGAGCTGACGAAACACTTCTTTGATCGATTGAATGATGATTTCTGGTCAGAAGAGCAACCGAACGTCTTTGTGCTGGACCGTTCACACTTGGGCGACTGGGGCCTTTTGCGTTTGCGCAAGCCTGCCTATGTCGTGATGCACCTTCACAATTCACATGCGGGGGATGCCCAAGATCCAATGCATGCCATTTTGAATAATCACTATGAATTTGCTATGAATGCGCTTGATGAATATGATGCAGTTGTCTCAGCGACCCATAAACAAACGCATGACGTGAATGAACGGTTCCAACCTAAGACGCGTCTCTTTACGATTCCAGTCGGAGTTGTGCCTGATCGTCTGTTGCAAGCTGAACGGGTGCCGGTTGCGCGTCGTGAATTTGGTAAGGTGATTGCGTTTGCCCGGATTGCCTGGGAAAAGCATCTTGATGATTTGGTGCGGGCTGTTGGGATTGTGCACAAGGAATTCCCACAAGTGACGCTTGATTTGTATGGTTATGCTGATCCAGCGGATAACTACAAAGCGCGTACTTCAGTTGAAGAAGCGATTCGTGAATACGGACTTGAAGGTGTTGTGACGATGAAGGGGTACACAACAGAGATTGATGCTGTCGAAAACAATGCTATGATGTATGGGCTGACTTCGCGTATGGAAGGGTTCAACCTAGCGATTATGGAAGCAATTTCACATGGTTTGATTGCCTTTTCATATGATGTTAATTATGGACCAAATGAAATCGTTGAAGATGACGTCAACGGTAATGTGGTGCCATACGAAGACTATGAGGCGATGGCGCAAGCAATGTTAAAGGTCTTACGCGACCCAGACTTGGCACAACGTTATTCAACGGGAGCATACGAGTCATCAGAACGTTATTCAGAAGAAAATGTGTGGCATGCCTGGCGTGAATTGTTGGATGATGCGGCTGCGGTGTGGCCAGCCAAGCTTGCAGCAATGCCGGCCCATGCCCATGATTTGAATAAGGAGGCTGAATAATGAATTATTTTGTTAGTGAAAATGTCTTTACGTTCAATTCTGGCACGGAGCATGCGCAAGCTAAGCGGGTGCAACTGTTCACAGAGCAGGGACAATCAGCGCAATATGTCACGCGAAATTATAATCGTTTCTTAGCTCGTGATGCAGAAGCGATCGGTTTACACGCAGAACAAGTATTGAATATGTATGATTTCTTCCAAGGGGTTACCGACGTACCGCGTGAGGAAGTTTCACTGCGCTTGTTGCCACAGATTCCGTTGGATGAGTATCATATTGAAGGTCACGGTCCAAACTATTCAACGATTAATCATGCTGGTCGCGAGTTGGCACGCATTAACGTTATGCCAGCTACGGTCGGATTAGTTAATGATATTGTCTACTATGACCGTTATGGCAATACAACGGCTCGTGAGAATTTTGATTGGCGTGGTTTTAAGTCGTCGGTAGATTATTTCCATCCAGACGGTAATTTAGCGGTGCAAAAGATGTTGAACTTGGCTGGCGAGACGGTTATTGAAATCAGTCACATGAAGGTTAATGGCACGTTATACCCAACCATGTGGAAATTGCTGAATTACAAGGGCCACGATTGGCGTTTTAATACGGAAGATCAACTATTTCTTTTCTTCTTAAACGAAATTACGGCTGAACATCCAGGATCGATCCTTGTGTCTGATCGTCGCAGTTTGGATCACGTGGTTGCGGATGTGCAATTTGCGGCGAAGAAGTTCGCAGTTTTGCATGATATCCATACACCTGATATCAAAAATCCAATTCGCGGTAAGTTGTATGATGCTTATCTGAATGTCCTTGAGCGTCGCGTGCGAGACTTCGATGCGATTCTAGTACCAACGCCTGAGCAACAAGCTGATTTGCAAAAGCGGTATTCGGGCGTCGATTTCCGAGTGGTGCCGGATACATTTGTGCCACAAGCACAATTGGCCGCATCACGCCTACGCTTGCCAGATCGCCAAGCTGGCAACATTTTGTTTATGGGGCGTTTGTCGCCTGAAAAGCGACCAGATCAAGCAATTCGTGCGCTAGCCCGGGTTGTTAAGTCAGTGCCATCAGCGACGTTGACATTCCATGGTTATCCAGCAAACGCAGAAATTTTGAATGAATTGAAGGCGTTGGCCAATCAGCTAGGTGTTACCAATAGTGTCATATTTGGTGATTACATCACCGGTGACGCTTTGGCCGCAGCCTATCAACGGGCACAAGTGATTGTGCAAACGTCAGTCGCAGAAGGATTCGGTATGAACTTAGTTGAAGCAATGAGTTACGGTGTTCCGGTCGTATCGTATGATATTACGTATGGTACGCGAGAACTTATTCATGATGGTGTGAATGGGTATGTCGTTGCAAATGGCGCGCACGGTGAAATGGCCGATCGCATTGTGTCAATTCTGTCAGATGATGGTGTCTGGGCTGATTTGTCAGCCGCAGCTTATGATAAAGCGGTGACATTTAATGGTCAGGCGATGATGGCAGCTTGGCAGCAAGCCTTACAATAGTAAAAAATAGAACCCTCGCTAGGCAATTAGCGAGGGTTCTTGCGTATAATAGTGAAAAAAGAAGTTGGAGAATTGGGTATATGACGAAAATTGGGACAATTTGGCGGGAAACATTTCGACGGTATTGGCGCACGATGGTGATTTTTGCCATCATCAATGTCGTGATTTGGTTTGTGGTGTTAGCACTAGTGAAATTCAATGCTTTTGGGCTACATGATTTGGCTTTGAAATCGATTAAAGCAAATTTCGTAAACGATGCATCGTCGCACAAAATCAATCATAGCGGCGCCTTTGGTGGTTTTGTGCAATTGACTTGGCACAACTATTTAGGTGGTTTAGCCACGGTGGCGATATCACTGATTCCAATTCCATTTTGGTGGGTGACCGCGGTGATGAATCCAGCCTCAATTGGTTATTTACTTGGCTTATCGCCAATCCCCGTGACCACTTTCTTTGCGGGTATTTTTCCGCACAGTATTGTCGAAATGCCCATGCAATGGTTGGAATTTAGTATTGCTTGGGAAACTTTCCGCTTGATTTGGCAAAACATCCGGACGAAGCAAGGCTGGTGGCATGGCATAGACTGGCGTCACATTATCATAATTCTAATTGTGGTGGTGTTGCCAATGGCAATTTTGGCTGGTGCCATTGAGAGTTTTATCACTCCAGCGTTGTTGAATATGGCGAAGTAGCGTTACAAGCTGTAAATTCTTGATAATAAAAAGAAAATCCCCAATCGGAGCGACACTTCCGATTGGGGATTTTCTTTAGAGGTAGTGACGGGAATCGAACCCGCGATGGCGGTTTTGCAGACCGGTGCCTTACCACTTGGCTACACTACCAAATTAATCATAGTATTTGTACCACGAATACATATTATAGGGGAAATGTGAACATCTTGCAATTCAATAGGGCATTTTCTAAGATGTCAAGCAATATGCTTAATAACTTCACGCAATAGTTTAACCATTGTAACTTCTGTTTTCTATCACTGAAAAGGAAAAATCGCCTCGTATCATACACAGTGAGGGGGAGTCTCGTGACTTCCTGGAGTGGCGAGAATACATAAACAAGTAATGATAGAGGCAGACTTATGGAAAAGAATGATTTTGCAAAAGCGAATACGCAACAGGCAAAGCATCGCCGCATGTGGGTGACTGCGGGGATGACGGCCCTAACGGTTGGGGCAAGTATTGCCGGGCCGGAACTATTGGATGAAGTTCAGACTGAATTGGGGAATAATGAGCCACGCACAACGGTAACGAAAGATAGTTCACCGTTAGTGAAGGTGGGAAACGTGCTGTTTTCATCACGCTCGGCAGCCGCGGAGACGATTAATAATGTGGTGGATGCCAATGGTGGTAACCACAGTTTTAAGTCAACGCAAACCCAAGTGACGACAAACTTCACGGGTTCGGGAGCTGGTTTTTCAAATGCGAGTGGGTCGTATGACGGGCAAAGTGCGACATTTACAACGTTGACGAATACATCGGGCCAGGACCAAGGTGCGATTGCTTTTAACAAGCAACTGGACATGACGGCCAGTTGGACGATGAAATTTAATTTAAATTTGACGAAGTACAACACTGGTGGAACGGCCGGTTTGATTACGGGTAATCCATCGAATGGGGCTGGTGACTTCTTGGGGTTAGTTTTGGCACCAATTGCGCCTAATAAATTGGGGACTAGCGGTGGTGGCGGTGGTTCGCTCGGAATGGGTGAAGAGAAAAAAGATGATGGCACGACTGTGCCAGGGATTCCAAACGCCGTTCAATGGGGAATTGACTTTTATAAAAATGATGGTGATGCCACAAATTTGGTTAATCCAACCGATGGTACCGGTGGAAGTATTCTGGGATCTGACGGAAGTGATGGTACGCAAGTTGCCGGTTTCCGTACAACTGACGCGAGCGGTAAATTGAATACGGTCTCTGGCACCACGGGATTTCAGTCATTTGACCATAGCACCGGTGGTAGCTTGATGGGATTTAGTGGTCCGGGTCCGGACAGTAAAACTGATGATGGTTGGGCTGGCCCATCTGATCCCAATTTGGAAGCAGAAATGACGGCCACGTATACGTATTCGAATGGTGTGGGAACACTGACAATTAAGGCCGATAACGGTACCTATTCCGCTTCAAAGCAAATTACGATTACTGACGGTGTGAATTCAACGATGTCGGTGGGATTTAAGGCTTCCGACGGTGCTAAGTATTCACAAAAGGGTGTCACAATTCGTGAGTTTGATTTGACGTTGCCAACCGCAGATACCAAGGTTAACTACATTGACAAAGAAGGCAATGCTATTTCAGGGCAGGCAAGCACGACAATTAAGTCAAACGTTAATGACACGTTAGGCATTGTGACGTCTGGTGCGTCAACTAACACGACGGGGACAGCGCACACGTTTACGGCGCCAACCATTGCCGGTTACACGTATACAGGGACGACGTATGGCACAGCCAAGTCAACGACGGGGCCACTGACGGTATCTGACACCGACGCGAACAACATTATTAATGTGCAATACGCGAAAAACTCAAAGTTGACAACGGTCTTCGTGGACCAGAATGGCCACGTACTATCAACGGTACCGTCCGTTGAATTGGGGACAGCGGGGACAAATTACGATGGGCAGAAGGCCACGGCTGCAGCGGATTATGCGGATTATACTGCTGCATTAGCGACCGCCAAGAGTAATGGCTACACCGGTGTCAGTGGTGTTTATTCAGATTCCGCCTTAACAACGAAACTTGGGGCGGACTTATCAGCGGCAACTTTTGGTAACACTGATAAAACAGTTTATGTGCAATTAACGCCAGCTCCGCAAACAGCAACAATCACGTACAACAAAGCAACTGGGTTGAGTACGGCAGGAAGCACGGCGCAAGATAATGCCGTGTCAGCGTCACCAACCTCATTGACGGGGGTCACGAATGACAAGTACCCAGCGAATACGATTCAAGTGCCAGCGGGGATGACGGCCACAATCAAAGATGCAGCGGGTAACACGTTGGATACAGATACGTCGAAAGCGACGCACCTGGTTAAAAATAGCGATGGGTCTTATACGATTGTGGGGGCGTTTAGCCTAACGTCGGCGGGTGCCTTAGCAGTACCGAGCTATACCGTAACGTATACGGCAAATGCGGTCAAAATGATTCAACAGTACCCTGATGAGACGCGCTCAAACGCCGGCACGGCCTATGGTACCTATAGTGCCGCGGGTGTTGTGCAAAAGTCAGGCTATGTCTCATTCGTTGATGGCACAAAAGCCAATCAGACGCCGGCTGGTACGTTTGGCGCAACCGATAAAACATATACCATTACGTACGAAGCGGTCCCTGCGACGGCTGGCGAAGTCGCTAATGAGCCAACGGTGACGGCGGCGTTGGCTGCAGTGAATGCGGCAACAACCGAAACGGATTATAAAGCGGCGCTGGCAGCGTATAATACGGCGGTTTCGGATGCGCAAACGGCCCGTGATAATGCTGAAACAGCAGCGAAGGCCGTGGATTCAAG
>NZ_KQ970392.1:90838-96663 GCF_001579105.1 Weissella sp. DD23
GCTTTTCAACGGTGACGGCAGTTTCGGATGCGCAAACGAATTTGAATAACGTGTTGGCTCAAGCTGCGGCCGGGCAAGCAACAACGCAACAGGTGATCGATGCAACGACCGCCTTGCAAACGGCGATTTCAGATGCGCAAGCGGCACTGGACGCCGCAAAAGCCCAAGCCAAGACGGATATTCAAGCCAATATTGATGATATCAACACACAAATTACGCAAATCCAAGCGGACATTGACGCCATTCAAGCGTTAGCTGATCGCAATCCGGGGGATACAACCATTGCTGGTTTATTGGCCGATGCGCAACAACGCTTGGCAAATGCACAATCACAACTTACGCAGGCTGAAGCAGCGTTGGCAGCTGTTGATAGTGCGGCAACCATTGCGGATGTGACGAACTTAAGCGATGGCGCTGATCAAAACCAAGTGGCAGCCGATTCGGCACGTACAATTGCCGACCAAGATCTAGCAGCCGCGCAGGCGCAAGATGCGTTGAATTTGAAAAACGCTAAAGATGAAGCAACGGCAACCGCCGAAACAACAACGACGGCTAACCAAGCGGCGATTCAACAAATTGAACAAAATATTGCCGAACTACAACAGTTGGCTGAGGATTATCCGAATAATGCGACGATTGCAACGCAGTTAATTAATGCGCAAGATGCATTGGATGCGGCGAATAAGGCGCAAGCCGACGTTGATACAGCAAGTGGTGAAGTGCCCGGTTTAACAACGGTTGAAGCGGTTCAGATTCAACAAGCGGCCGTGAATGCGGCGGGTAAGGATGCCCAGAATATGCTGGTTGTGGCCAATGATGCTGTGACAGCAGCTAAGGCTGAAGCAGAGAAGGTACTGTCGGATGCGAAGGCGGCGGCAACGAGCGCCATTCAACAACAATTGGATGAGGCGGATGCCAATATTCAAACGATTAAAGATAATATTGCGGCCATTCAAACAATTCTTGATAACAATCCGGGCGATGCCGATATTCAAGCGGCCTTGGATGATGCCAATGCACAATTAGTGACGGCGAACAATCAATTGGCAGATATGGCTGAAGCGTATGCTGATGCGACTGATGCGACCACACCGGCTGAAGTACAGGCGGCCCGCGATGCCGCGACAGCAGCTGCAACAGCAATCACTGATGCGACCACGCAATCAACAACTGATTTGACGACAGCCCAGGCGAAGAGCGATGCCAACTTGGCGGCCGCTAAAGCAAGTGCCGAGACAACGATTGGTGATCAACTTGACCAAGTTGGGGATGATATTGCAACAATTCAGGATGATATTACGGCGCTAACACAAATTGCGGCGGATAATCCAACGAATACAGAAATTGCGGCAAAGTTAGCGGACGCTAAGGCACAATTAGCAACTGCTCAGACACAAGAATCTGATCTTAAGGATACGAAGGCAGCCGTTGATGCGGCAACGACTTTAGCAGGTGTGAGTGCGCTTGAAGAGTCTGCGACAACTGCAGCCACAACGAGCGCGACAGCGAAAACAGCAGCTGATCAAGATTTGACTGATGCCCAGGCGTTAGCAGCAGCTGATTTGCAGGCAGCGCAAACGGCAGCCACAACGACAATTCAAGGTAATATCGATGCCATCCAGAATCAGGTTGACCAGATTACGCAAGATATCGCCACGATTGAAACGTTAGCGACGAATAACCCAGGCGATACAGTCATTGCGGACGCGCTTAGCGACGCAAAGCAACAGCTAGCTGATGCCCAAACGGCGTTGACGGATGCGCAAGCACAACAAACAGCGGTTGCAGACGCAACGACACCGGCTGCCGTGCAAGCGGTAGTTGATGTGGCAGCGACTGATCAAACGACAGCTGAAACGGCCGGGACAACATCAACGCAAGATGTGGCAACGGCGCAGCGTCAAAATGATGCCAATTTGGCAACGGCCCAAGCCGCAGCAAAGGATGCATTGCAAGATAACATTGATGAAATTAATGATGCAATCGCCCAAATTGCAACGGATGTGGCAACATTACAAACCTTGGCCGACAACAATCCAAGTGATCAAACGATTGCGGATAAGTTGGCCGATGCGTTGACACAACAGCAAACAGCAAAGGATGCATTGACCGATGCACAAACGCAATTGACCAATGTTGACCAAACGACAACGTTGGCTCAGGTCGACGCCTTAACAACGCAAGGTCAGGCGGATGAAGATGCAGCCAAGGCAGCAGCCGAAGCGGTCAATACCGACGTCACAACGGCACAAAATCAATCGGCTACTAACTTGGCGGATGCCAAAGAAACGGCCAAGGACACTATTCAAGCCGATATTGATCAAATTACGAGTGATGGGACGGCAATTGACAATATCATTGCGGAATTGACAGATTTGGTGACGAACAACCCAGGTGATTCAACCATCGCTGATGCGTTGCAAACGGCCCAAGATGAGAAGGCAAAGCAAGCCGATGCCTTGAAGGACGTCCAAGCCCAACTCGCGCAAGTCGATGAGCAGACGACCCTGGCCGATGTGGCTGATTTAGTCGATCAAGCAGCAACTGATCAAGCAACAGCTGACCAAGCGGTCGTTGATTCGTCACAAGCCTTGGACACAGCCAACGCTCAGTCAGCAGATAACTTGGCTGACGCAAAGACAGCGGCCAAAACAACGATTACCACTGACCTGACAGCTATTCAAGATAATATTGATGGTATTCAGGATAATATTGCGGACCTACAACAACTAGTGACTGATAATCCAACGAACACGCAAATTGCGGATAAGTTGGCCGATGCGCAACAACAATTAACCGACGCCCAGGCGGAAAAGCAGGCCGCGCAGGATGCGTTAGATGCGGTTGATAATCAGACGACGTTGGCAGATGTTCAAGCCCAAACTGATGCAGCCGGTCAGGCAGTGGTTAATTCTGATGGGGATGCGACACAAGCCCAAACCGATTTGGATGACGCACAGAACTTGGCAAATGCTGATTTAGCAGCTGACCAAGCGGCCGCCCAAAAGGCTGTTGATGATCAAATTGCCCAAATCACGGATGATATTGCTGCGATTACGGATGATGTGGCGACCTTGCAAGAGATTGCGACAAATAATCCAGATGATACGGACATTGCGGATAAGTTGGCGGATGCCCAAGCACAACAGCAAGCAGCTGAAACTGCGTTGACAGAAGCGCAAAATCAAAAGACGGCAATCGACAATGCCACGACGCCTGCTGAAGTGACGGCAGCCCAAACAACGGCCGAAACTGCAGGTCAAACGGCGAGCGATGCTAAGGATGCGGCTGACCAGGATGTGACTGATGCGCAAGCAAAGTCAGATGCCAATTTGGCAGCGGCAAAGACGGCTGCCGATACGGCACTAGATCAGAATATTGCAAATATCACAGATGATGTATCAGCTATTCAAGATATTGTGGATGAGTTACAGACGCTCGCGGATAATAATCCGGGCGATACGGACATTGCGGACAAACTCGCGGATGCCCAGGCCCAGTTGACGACGGCGAACGACGCGTTGACGGACGCTCAGAATCAGAAAACAGCGGTTGCTGATGCGGCAACGCTGGCGGATGTTCAGACGGCCGTTGATGCTGGCCAGGCGGATGAAGATGCAGCGCAAACTGCTTTGGAAAATGCGCAGGCCGATCAAACTGCAGCACAGGCAAAGTCGGACAGTAATTTGGATGACGCGCAACAAGCGGCCAAGGATGCCATTACACAAGACTTAGCGACGATTACGGATAATGTGGCCGCAATTCAGGCGGACGTGGCGGCCCTTGAACAAATTGCGGCTGATAATCCAACGAATCAATTGATTCAAGATAAGCTAGCAGATGCGCAACAGCAATTAACGGATGCGCAAACGGCGCAAACGAACGCGGAACAAGCATTAGATGCCGTGACGCAGGCAACGACACCAGCTGAAGTGGCGGCCCAAGAACAAATCGTGACGGAAGCGGTAACGTCGACGACTGGTAATAAGGATCAAGCTGACCAAGACTTGGCTGATGCCAAGGATTTGGCAGGGGCTGATTTGGCCGCTGATCAAACGGCTGCTCAGACTGCGGTGACGAATCAAATTGATCAGATAACGGATAATATTGACCAAATCAATAAAGATATCGCGACATTGACGGACATTGCGGCGAAGAATCCAGAAGACACAGAAATTGCAGATAAACTGGCCGATGCCAAGACGCAATTGGCTACAGCCGAAACGGCGTTAACCACGGCTGAAAACCAAAAAGACGCGATTGCGGCAGCAACGACACCAGCTGAAGTGGCCACAGCGCAATCATCGGCTGAACAAGCAGGTGACACGGCGCAAACGGCGCAAGACACGGCAGATCAGGATGTGGTTGATGCACAAACAAAGTCGGATGCCAATTTGGCAGCAGCCAAGGCGGCAGCTGACACGGCTTTGGACCAAAATATTGCCAACATCACGGCTGACGTGGCGGCGATTCAGGATATCGTGACCGATTTGACGACGGTGGCGGCAAACAATCCAACTGATACGAGCATTGCGGATAAGTTGGCGGATGCGCAACAACAATTAGCAACTGCCGAAACGGCTTTGACAGATGCTCAGAATCAGAAGACAGTGGCTGACCAAGCAACGACATTAGCAGATGTGCAAACGGCCGTTGACGCGGGTCAAACGGATGAAAATACGGCACAAACGGCTTTGGAAAAGGCTCAGGCCGATCAAACGACAGCTCAAGCCCAAGCCGATCAAAATTTGGCGGATGCCAAGAAGGCGGCTGACCAAGCGATTACGGATAAAATTGCGACGATTGATGATGATATTGCCCAAATTACGGCTGATATTGCGACACTTGAACAAATCGCAACTGATAATCCAGACAACACGACCATTGCCGACAAGTTGGCAGATGCGAAGGAACAGTTAGCAGCGGCGGAAGATGCTAAAACGACGGCAGAAGCAGCCAAGGACGCCGTGGCCGATCAAACAACATTGGCTGATGTGGCGAATCAAACAGAAGTCGCCGATGAGGCGGTGACGGCCGCAGATACAGCGCAAAAGACCGCTGATCAAGACGTGAAGGATGCGCAAGCTGCAGCTAGTGAAGATTTGGCAACTGACCAAGCTGCAGCGAAGACGGCGGTTAACAATGATATTGCGACGATTACGGATAACATTGATAAAATCACCGATGACATTGCGACATTAACAGACATCGCGGCGAAGAATCCAGCGGATACAGAGATTGCCGACAAGTTGGCCGACGCGAAGGCGCAGCTTGAAACGGCTGAAGGCGCGCTCACTGATGCAACTGATCAATTAACGGCGATTGATAATGCCACGACACCGGCTGAAGTGGCTGATGCGCGTGAAGCAGGGCAAGATGCGGCCGACTTGTCACAGACGACAGCGGATAATTCGGCGCAGGATGTGGCTGATGCGCAAGCAAAGTCTGATCAAAACTTGGCGGATGCGCAAAAGGTCGCGACCGACACAATTACGGATAATATCGCAACCATTGCCGATAATATTCAAAATATCACGGATGATATTGCGACATTGCAAGATTTAGCAGATAAGAATCCGGGTGATACCACAATTGCGGATAAGCTGGCAGATGCGCAACAGCAGTTAACTGAAGCTGAAGCGGCTAAGACGGCAGCTGAAAGTGACTTGGACCAGGTGGCTGATCAAACCACGTTGGCTGACGTCGCTGATGTTGTGAATGATGCAGCTGATCAGGTCGCACAAGCACAAGAAAATGAGAATCAGGCCCAAACGGATGTGGCTGATGCGCAACAACAAAGCGCCACGAATTTGGCAACAGCTAAG
>NZ_KQ970392.1:96683-101711 GCF_001579105.1 Weissella sp. DD23
GGCTGATGCGCAACAACAAAGCGCCACGAATTTGGCAACAGCTAAGGATGATGCCAAGGAAGCCATTAACCAAAATTTGAGTGACATTGACGATGATATTACCCAAATTACGGCTGACATCGATGCGCTTGAACAAATTGCCACGGATAATCCAACTAATACAACGATTGCAGATAAATTGGCCGATGCCAAGGAACAGTTAGCAGCGGCAGAAACAGCTAAGGACGCTGCTCAGCAGGCGTTGGATGCGATTGATGAGCAAACGACACTTGCTGACGTGGCAACGCAAGAAAAGGCTGGTGAAACGGCATTGGCTGATGCTGACACAGCGCAACAAACGGCCGACCAGGATTTGGCAACGGCCCAAGACGAAGCAGCCAAAGATTTGGTAGCTGATCAGGTGGCAGGCAAAGCGACGGTCAATGAGACCATCAAGTCGATTCAAGATGCCATCACGACGATTACGGATGATATTGCGACGTTAACGGATCTGGCAGATAAGAATCCAGCGGATACCCAAATTGCTAATGATTTGGCTGATGCTAAGGAGCAGTTGGCGACGGCAGAAACAGCGCTGACCGATGCGCAAGATCAATTAGCAGCGATTGATGCGGCCAAGGTACCGGCGGATGTTGATCAGGCAGTTGCCACCGCACAAACGGCAGGTGAGACAGCAACGACTGCGCAAACAACAGCTAACCAAGATGTCAGCGATGCGCAGACTAAGCATGATGCCAATTTGGCAGCGGCTAAGGAGACGGCAACGGACACGATTCAAACAATTGTTGATGGCCTAGCGGATAACATCGCCCAAATTACGGATGATATTACAACGCTACAAGGTTTGGCTGATAAGAATCCGGGTGACACGGTGATTGCAGATAAGTTGGCCGATGCCCAGAATCAATTAACTGATGCAACTGCCGCACAGAACGACGCGCAAAATCAGTTGGATGCGATTGCCGATCAGCCGACTATGGCTGCGGTTGATCAATTGGTTACGCAGGCCCAAGCTGATCAAACGGCTGGATCAGATGCACAAACGGCTGCTGATAATGATGTGACGGCTGCCCAAACGCAGTCAGACCAGAATTTGGCGGCGGCTAAACAAGCGGCGACCGATCAAATGACAAATCAATTAACACAAATTGATGAGAACATTACGCAGATTGAAAGTGACATCGATGCTTTGGAACAAATTGCGGCGGACAATCCGGATAATGCGCAAATTCAGGCCGATTTGGCCGATGCGCAGGAGCAGTTGCTTAATGCGCAAGACGAGCGGGCAACGGTTGAAGACGCCCAAACAAAGCTGGCTGATCAGACAACGTTGGCGGATGTGGCTGATTTGCAGACGACGGCAGACAATGCCGTTAAGCAAGCCGCGGATGCGCAAACGGCCGCGGATAATGATGTAACTGATGCCCAAGCGCAAGCTGCTAAGGACTTGGCACGCGATCAAGCAGATGCAAAGACGGCGATTAATCAAAATATTGCGGTCATTCAAAATGACATTGACGTGATTCAAGATGACATTGCAACATTGCAGGATTTGGTGGATAAAAATCCAGGTGATGACACGATTGCAGCTAAATTAGCTGATGCCCAGCAACAATTGCAGACGGCTGAAAGTGCGCTAGCGACGGCCCAGGATCAATTGGCAGCTGTTGATGCGGCCAAGGTGCCAGCAGATGTCCAAACGGCTGTTGACGCGGCATCGACTGCGCAAACGGCGGCAGATAATGCGAAGACGACAGCTGACCAAGATGTAACTGATGCCCAAGCCCAGCACGAAACGAACTTGGCAGCTGCTAAAGCGACAGCTGATGACACCATCGCGGATCAAATCGCGCAAATGCAAGATGACTTGGCAGCGATTCAAGCTGATGTTGCTTCGTTGACGGAGATTGCTGCGAAGAATCCTGATGATACATTGATTGCGGCCCTCCTGGATGATGCTAAAGCGCAAGAAACGCTCGCACAAAATAAGTTGGCGGATGCACAAAAGCAAGCTGACGCGGTTGCGGATGCGCCAACCATGGCGGCCGTGACTGACTTGACGGATGCCGTGACACAGGATGCTGCGGCGACAGCCGACGCGCTGACTCAATCTGACCGTGATGTGAGCGACGGACAAATGAAGTCGGATGCTAATTTGGATGCGGCAAAGACGGCGGCTGATGTGGCGTTGGCTGACAATATTGCGCAAATTAAGCAAAATATCAGTGATATTCAGGATGACATTGCGACGTTAACTGATTTGCAAGACAAGAATCCAGGTAACACGGTGATTGCTAACTTGTTGACGGATGCGCAAACGCAATTGGCAGAGTCGCAACAGTCATTGGCTGATGTCACGAATCTTGCGAACCAAGTGGAAGATCAACCAACTTTGGCTGATGTGCAAAAAATTGTGGATGCGGCGCAAACGCAAACTGATTATTCGGATGGGGATGCAACGCAAGCACAAACCGACGTTGATAAGGCGCAAGCTGAGTCAAATGCTAAGTTGAATGATGCTAAGCAAGCCGCGACAACGGCTGCTAACCAAGCTTTGCAGGACATTCAACAAAGCATTGCCGGTATTCAAGAAGACATTCGTCAACTTGAACAGTTAGTGACTGATAACCCGGGTGATACGACAATTGCAAATGCGTTGGCTGATGCGCAAACACAACTCGACACAGCACAAGCGACGCAGAAGGATGCGCAACAGCAGGCAGCTAAAATTGCAGATGCCACGACCCTGGCTGATGTTACGGCGGTAACAGATCAAATCGCTCACGACGAGACTAGTGCGGGTGTTGATAAGGAAGATGCAGATGCTGCGTTAGCAACTGGTCAACAAAAATCAGCCGAAAACCTAGCTGCGGCGAAGGATGCGGCCAAGCAAGATTTGCAGGATAATATTGACGCTATTCAGAATGACGTTGCTGAAATCCAAAAGATTGTTGAGACAATCACGGATATTGCAAATAAGAATCCAAATGATGCGGATATTCGTGCCGCACTAACGAATGCCCAGAATCAATTGGATAAGGCGAATGATGCGTTGACGGATGCCAAGCAACAATTAGCAACGGTTGATGATGCCAAAACATTGGCACAGGTGGCTGAAAAGACAGCGGCAGGGGATGCTGATGAAAAGCGTTCTGATCAAGCTGTGGCGGATGCGCAAACCGAGTTGAAGCAGGCCGGTGCCAAGTCAGCTGATAATTTGGCGGATGCGGTTGCGGATGCGATGAAGCAAGCTGATGCTAGTTTGGCAGCGATTCAGGCAGACATTGAGCAGATTAAGGATGACATTTCACAAATTCGTGCGATCGCTGCGAAAAATCCGGATAATCAAAAGATTGCAGATTTGCTCGCGGATGCTAACATGCAATTGACGGAAGCACAAAGTCGCTATCAAGCGGCCCAAGCAGCTAAGACTGAATTGCAGGATAAGAATCAAACGACGACCTTGGCGGATGTTACCGAAAAGTTGCAGACGATCAGTGATAAGACGACTGCAGCTGATGTGGATCGGAAGCAGGCTGACCAAGATTTGGCGAATGCGAAAGTGGCGGCAGCTGATGATTTGGCAGATGCTAAGCAGCAAGCAACGGATGCGATTAACCAACAACTTGACCGTATTGATGAACAAATCAAGCAAATTGAGCAGGACATTGCAGATCTGAATGATTTGGCTAAGCAACATCCAGATTCTCAGGCGGTTAAGGAAGCGTTGGCGGATGCCAAGCAACAGTTGGGTGATGCGCAAGATGCTAAGCAAACGGCGCAGGATCAATTGCAACAGATTGGCCAAGCAACAACGCCAGATGCGGTTAATAACCTAAATGATGCCGCCCAAGCAGCCGGGGTAGCCGTGACAGATGCGGTTAAGGCAGCGAACCAAGACTTGGCAGATGCAAAGGCGTCAGTCGCCAATGAGATGGCAACAGCCAAAGATGCAGCTAAGGATGCCGTACAACAACAAATTAATCAGTTAACAGATAACGTGAAGCAGATTCAAGATATTGTTGATCAATTACAAAATTTGGTTAACCAGCATCCTGGAAATCAAGCTTTAGCTGATAAATTAGCGAGTGCACAGACACAACTTAAGGTTGCGCAACAGGCATTGGATAATGCCCGTGATCAGCTGGCAGCAATTGATGCAGCGACAACGCCAGCTGATATTGCAAAGGCCATTAACCAAATTAAGGTCGACCAAGTAGTAGGTCAGCAAGCGCTACAAACAGCGCAACAGCTACTAGCGGACGCACAAACCATCGCGGCAGGTCTATCGACTACGGCGACGGTTGTACAAGCAGTGTCGGCTGGTCAAACCGTACCAGCGTCAGCAATGTTGGCGTACACAGTACCACAGACGGTGGCGGTGCCTGGACCGGTTGTGACGGTTACGACAACTGGTGCGCCTGAGTATCGTTGGGCCGGCATGCCGGTAACATCGATTGATCAAGCGACACCAGCTGTTGGTCAAACAATTGGTGAACGGACATTGGCTGGGGCAGCCGCTTACCGTGCGCTAGATAATAAGGGCGCCCGGATTCAGGATCGACGGGTTGCGTTATCAGATATTAACCAGACGCAGCAACAAGATGGTCATGCATCACTATTGCGCCATGGTTGGCGGATGCCTTACTACTTATCAGGCCGCTTCATGAATGATTGGCACTTGAATGCAGCCAATGTGGTGACACTATTATTCTTTGGAAGCTTCCTTGGATGGTTCTTTTTACCAGCCAAAAAGAAAGAAAATGAAGAAGAATAGTTAATCATAAATGCTTATATAGCAAGGGTTTATAGCAAATGCACACAATGAATATTCATTGTGTGCATTTTTATTTTAAAAAAGGGGTTGCAAAGGTGTAGATATGTATGTATAATAATTTTTGTTGTTGAGCGAGGTTATCAAAAACAAAGCGAAGCACGAAACAAATATCATGGACGTTTAGCTCAGCTGGGAGAGCACCTGCCTTACAAGCAGGGGGTCACAGGTTCGATCCCTGTAACGTCCATTGG
>NZ_KQ970392.1:102702-104616 GCF_001579105.1 Weissella sp. DD23
CATAAGTAGAGACCTTCGGGTTACAAGTAAGACGTTCGAGAAATCGAACGTCTTTTCTTTTTGTCTTATGGCATTTTTCAGATATTAATAATGGAAATAAAAAATCACCCACAAAATCCGTGCAGACTCTGTAAGGTGAATTTAGGTTTACGATTTGAATGCCGCAAGTCGCTTAATATCATGAGTAGTGAGCTCACCAATATGACGTAGCTTGGTTGTTGCGCGAGGTAATTTGTTGATGCGGCCACGGTCTATCCATGATTTTTGTGGCAGCCCAGCAGCTTGCCAATCTAGAATTTCGAAATAGTTTTTCTGAATTTGTGGTGACTTATTTGCAAACTTGGTCGTCAACCGATAAACAAAATATGAATCTTGATTCTCTCGTACATACAATACGGGGCGTTCCTTGCCACCTGGTTGATCTACAAATGATACGTACGCCCAATAGAGTTTCTTTGCCACTAGTAACCACCATCATCATCGAAGAAGGCTTGAACATCAGCGTCCGTATTTACCTCAAAGGTTGGTACTTCGTAACTGTCAGCAATTATCTTTGCTTCAGCCAAATCTTCATCAGATAGTTCGTGCGTGATTGGAATTTGGCCGGTGTTCAAAATTTGTGCATATACCAATGGTAATAGTGTACTGGTAGTCAAACCAGCTTTAGCTAGTAGAGATTCGACCGCTTCGGCAACTCCTTCGTCAACTGAAAATTGTACGCGACGCTTGATTGTGTGAGTCATAGCTACCACCGTCCTTTCTAGTGCGTAATAATATTATACCACCATGTGGCACAAAACGTCATGATGTGCCGATTTATTAAAGATATATTTTGTTGGTGCCTCTTTAGATTTCACAAAGATTGAAATGAAAATTAAAAAGCTTGTCCACAGGTCACGCAGAGAAACCAAAAGGATGTATTAGTCGTTAAACTGAACTGAACCCCATGAGTTGGATGCTTATTGTCCTTTTTTCTTTAATCCATTTGCGTATCCATCTCGCGCGACGATCAGATTCAGCAGGGGATGTTTTAGGATGCTTGAGAACCATTCGTTAATTCTTGTTTGCCAGAAATTATGTTTCTCACAGGTAGACCGATTTCGTCACGAACGGAAGGAAAAAACATTTGATGTTTCAACTGCAAGCATGGTGTATTGAGAGTATCAATATCTTTGCCTGGCATAGTGGAGACCTAAGGCAAACCATGTAGAAAACATGGCTTATATTTTGTGACATTTCACTAGAATGATGATTGACACTTGTCAACTATGAGGCATTGATTTACAAAGGACCATTAAAATATGCTAGTTGAGTAGTGTTAATCATAAATGACATAATAAAGCACTGTGAATGCAATTGTTTGTAAATAAGGGGATTAAAATTGGTAGTTTTGTACATTATATTAAGCTGGATTGGGGCTGTTGTTATACATGAATGTGGTCATTGTATCGTGGCTTGGTTATTGAAAATTAACATAGCACGACTGGGACTGTTTGGTTTTGTTATTGATAATCAGAAAAAAATTCGGTTTGAAGGGAGTGGACTAGGGAGTTTTGTGGTGTTTAGAAATGCTAAACCAACTGTTTTGAATTTAGGAATACTGTATGCGGGTGGTGCGGTAGCTAATGTACTAGTTGTTATGTTACTGCCGTTAAAAGCTGGCTTAGGTGTGGAGACGTTCACATTGATGAATGGCGTAATAGCTGCAGTTACATTATTGCCATTAAATAATTTAGCAACGGATGGTTCGATGCTATTGAACTTGGTTATGAATCCCGAAGAAACGGTGCTGCATTACACTGTTTCATATTTTTTGACAAATGAATACACAGAAAAATTTGATGCTCTTTTGCCTCAGGTATTATCAACATTGGATGGTCCTTTAGGCAAGGTGCAGGAGTCACATATCATTAT
>NZ_KQ970392.1:104895-108046 GCF_001579105.1 Weissella sp. DD23
GAAAACAGCGAATCATGATATTTTAGTATTAGCGGCGGTGGTGATGCCGAGCTTAATCTTTCCACGGACGTTTCGCGGATTTGTGATTGTAGCACTATGTTATCTGGCGTTTTGTATCTTTATTTACGCCGTGTACTTTGTATTTTTAAAATATACCAAAATGGGGTTGTCTCGAGTTGAAAAGTATTATCGATTAGATGAATAGGGTTAGATAATTACCTCACGAAAAGTATCAATAAACAATTAAAACAATGTCATAAAGTGCCCGTTACCATATCCGAAAGCGATTAAACTGCTGGTGAGGGGGTATTTAACAATGACAACAGATGAATTTACTAAGAGGTTTCGACCCGGTACCACGACCTCTGGCTATCTAGATGACCGGGCTAAAGCAGAAATCAACGCGGCGGGACCGAGTTTTGATCATCAACCAACACCGGCTGAAATTCGCGCGGTGATGGGGTGGCCTGCTGCTCATCATGAAGCGGTCAATGAATTGACAGTACGGGCCCATAAAATTGTCGGGGTGTCAGTGACTGAATTTGTGCAACAACGATATGATGACCGAGTTTTACCGACTGTTGTTTTCATTCACGGGGGCGCTTTTGTTGGCGGGAGCGTTGCGAATGTGACGCCAATTCTGCAGCAAATGGCGGATGCCGGGGCGCTACGAGTTTTTGCGCTTGATTATAGTTTGGCACCGGAGCATCCATTTCCGGCAGGAATGTTAGATGTATATCGCGTGGTTGTGGCATTGCATCAAGCGGCAAAACAATATGGGATTGATGAAACGCAATTATCATTAGCAGGCGATTCAGCTGGTGGTAACCTAACCTATACGGTGGCCTTGCTTGACCAGAATTTACAGTCGAATTATTTGCATAAATTGGTTGCGATGTATCCGGCTGTCTACAATGGCCATGATGCCGAAAAGGAAATGGATTTTTCGGATATCCAGGCATATGGTGCCCAAGCTGACCAAGCGTTGATTGCGCAGTATATTGCGTCATTTAGGGAAAGTCCGTTAATTTCAGATTGGTATCTCCAAGGCGTTGATGATGAGCAAATGGCGGTTTCGCCGATCAATGCACCAGCAGCGATGCTTGCTGAGTTACCGGCATCATTGCTAATCATCGGTGAGTTTGATCCGCTCCGTTTGGAAGGAGAGGCTTTCTTCGAACGGGTACGTGATGCGGGTGGAACTATCGCTTACATCCGTTACAATGGCATGGTGCATGCATTTGTAGACAAAATTGGTGACTATCCGCAAGCCAAACAAGCGGTGTTAGACTTGGTAGATTTTGTTTTAGCTGAATCGTGATTGTGTTAAAAGTTATATATACTGGATATGAGGCATTCGAGAGATTGAATGTCTTTTTCATTGCAAAAAATTGGTGTTAAATTAGTAATTAATGGTTTTCGGATCGAAAAATAAGGGAGGCCGAGAAAATGGCAAAGCGACCAGAAGCGATTGCGCTTGAAAATTGGTTATTTGCACGTCTTAACCCACGTGGCAAGGGTCGAGTTAGTGCTTACGGGGCGACTGAAGTGACATTGTCAACGGATGCCTCGGCAAACAAATTGGGAAAAGGTCGTAAGAAGGCTGGCTATCAAGGCCGGGTTGATTTCATTAGTATCGATACACAACGAACAGTGCGAGCTTACGAAATTAAGGTGTCGATACAAGATTTTCGAACACAGGCAATGAAATCATGGGTGGGTCATTATAATTATTTGGTGACAACCGATGAATTAGCCGACAAATATCGTGATGAAATTCTAGCGGCGTTACCAGATGGCATTGGTTGGTTAACGCCCACGCAGACAGTGCGTCGGCCAAAACGACACGCTTTGCAAATTGATGAGACGTGGCTGGTTTGGTTAATGATGCGCCGTAATGCGATGGTGGTCCGTGATAGTCGGTTACAGGACTGAGCCGGAGAAGCGAAAAATTTGGTACAATAACAGGAATACATATAATGAATGGGAGCGCGAAGTAATCATGGGACGGCAACGGAATGAAGAGACAATTAAACAGATTCGCCGCGCCGTTTGGCAACTATTTCTGGCCAAGGGATATGGGAAAACATCTTTCTCTGACGTTGCTCAGACTGCCCAACTGAATCGTTCGATTGTCCAATATTACTTTGCGAAAAAAGAAGATTTCTCAAATATGTTAATGGCGCAAGTTTCGGATCAGGTATTAGTCATCGTCGATCAGAAATTTCCTGATGCGAGCCGTCTTGAGCGCTATTATTTAGCCAGTCAGTTGTATTTTGCTGTTTTTTGGCACCCAGAATTGCGCCATTTACTTAAAGAAATTCTCGAAAATCGCAAATTAGCAGATGAGTCAATGTACAACCAGGTGATTTGGTCAGTGAATATATTAACTGACGCAGTTGATGAAGCTAAATTCGAAGCTGCCTATATTGATGTGGTGGATGCTTGGGGTGGCTTTGCAGAAGTGATGTACTATTCATTGCAGCATGATCGTCAAGTTGATTTGGCACGTGGTCTTAAACGCTTGGTGCCCTTGATTGCGATGATTGCGGGTTATGAGGCGGATGTGTGTGACCAAGTTATTGCGACGCATACCTTAACGTCCGAACAGCGTGATGAATTGCGCGATCGTATTTTACAACAAATAAACCAAGAAAATAAGTAAAGGAAACCCTTTGGCTGTTACTTAGCAGCTGAAGGGTTTTTGTTTGACCTGTTAAAAAGTTAGTGATAAAGTTATCAATAAGCATTTACTTGGTATGCATACAGGAAAAAGAAACTTGGGGTATTAATCATGAAATACGACATTATTTTTATTGGTAGTGGTCATGCTGCTTGGCACGGTGCACAAGAATTGGCCCGTGCAGGTAAGCGTGTTGCGTTAATCGAGCAGGAGAAAGTGTCTGGTACATGTACCAATTTTGGCTGCAATGCTAAAATTTTGCTCGATGGACCGGCAGAATTGTTACATCACTTACACAATTACCACGGTATTGGGATGAACGATGCGGTGAACATTGTTTGGCCTGAATTGATGGCCTACAAGCACCAAGTTATCGATCCAATGGATGAAGCAATGGCGCAAATTTTGGCAGTCGATGGCATTGATATTATTTTTGGGCACGCATCATTTGTTGATGCCCACACGATT
>NZ_KQ970392.1:108066-112142 GCF_001579105.1 Weissella sp. DD23
AATGACGACACGTACACGGCTGATAATTTTGTGTTGGCAATGGGGCAACGCCCAGCTAAGTTGCCAGTTACGGGTACGGAATTAACGCATGACAGCAAGGATTTCTTAGATTTGCCAGAAATGCCTAAGTCAATGATTATGATTGGAGCTGGCTTTATCGGAATGGAGTTTGCGTCAATTGCGCAAGCTGCCGGTAGCGATGTTACGATTGTTGAATATGCTGACCGGGCATTGGCTAATTTTGATGCAGACTACACCAACCGAGTAGTTGAGTTGATGACAGCTAAAGGCATTAAGTTTGCTTTTAATAATGCAGTTGAACAGATTTCACAAGACGGTGATGTTTTCAGCGTGAAAACGGCACAAGGCAACACATTCCAAGCGGACATGGTCTTTGATACAACTGGCCGCGTATCCAATACCGACGATATGAATTTAGCGTCAATTGGTGTTGAGACCAATCGTGGCGGTGTCATTGTGAATGATCACATGCAAACCACGGTGGCGCATATTTACGCCAGTGGTGATGTCGTTGCGAAGACAACACCACGTTTGACGCCAACGGCCACATTTGAGTCATTGTATATTGCGGATGTTTTGTTAGGTCAGACAACCGCAGCGATTGCATATCCAGCAGTACCATCAGTGACGTTTACGTTGCCACGGATGGCGCAAATTGGGGTATCAACTGCTGAAGCGGCTGACTCGGATGAGTATAATGTCTATGATATTAACTTTGCGCAATTGGGGATGTTTGCCAGCCATCATGACACGGAAGCCAAAGTGAAGATTGTGTTGAATCAGCAAAAACAGTTGGTCGGGGCCGCGTTGATTGGGGATGCAGCGCCAGAACTTGTGAATACGTTGGTGCCAATTATCAACCATAAGTACACGAAGGCGGACTTGAATAAGACGATTTATGCCTTTCCTACGCCGTCAGCAATGTTACCAATGTTGTTGGCGAATTTCTTAGCCTAATAATCTACATAGAAAGCTCGGTGAGAACCGGGCTTTTTAATTTGAGAATAACTATTTTTTAACGAGCGGTTAAGTATATGTTATTAAGCGAATTAGTATACATAAGTATGATTAACGTGGCGCATAAATGTCGGTTAAAAAATGGAAGGAATGAAGTAGGGATGTTAGAAAAGATTATGGCAGTGTGTAAGTCAAAGTGGGTGTTGGGGTTATTGGTAGTTGGGGTGTCGGCTTCAGCTGCCGTAGCGGCTTCGGCTGCGGTTTCCGGTTGGAATGGTGCAACTAATATGAATACGGTTAATCAGGTGCTTGGCCAATTGGATGGTATGTTGACGAACCGTGAGAATCAGGTAAAGCAACTTAAAGCGGACTTGAAGGATGCGGATGCAACGATTGCGACGTTGACGCAACAACGTGACGCTGCGAATGCGAAGTTAGCGACGGCACAACAAGATTTGTCGGCAGCACAACAAGCCGTGACGGCATTAACGAGTCAATTGAATCAGGCTAAAACTGAAAATGATAGCTTACGTGGTCAATTGGATGAAAAGATAAAAGAAATTCAACAGAAAATTGCGGATGGTAACCGTCAAGTTGAATTGAAGCAACAAGAAGTTGATCGTTTAAGTGCGCAGGTTGGCAGTTTAAATGGGCAATTGGGTAATTTGCAGAACCAATTGACGAACGTCACGAATCAATATAATGATTTGCAACATGCATCACACGCGCAAATTAGTTCGCTATCATCAGAAGTTGACGATTTACGTAATCAATTACGGGCGGCTGAACAAGATGCGCAAAATACAGCGGATAATGCACAGAATATTTTGGCAAAGCACAACAATACGAACGTCTAAAATGGCCATTTTGGATGCAGTTCCTCGCAGTTTATGGGTTAAGTAGTAAACTGATGCTAAGGGGGATGCCAAATGAAAAAATGGATGAGTACAATCATTGCGTTAGTGGCGATAGTTGGCGTTGCATTTGGGCTACATCAGTCGCTGAAATTGAAGCGTGATACAGCAAAGTATACCTATTCTAATGTGCCAACACTCTTCATTCACGGGTATGGTGGCACTTTGAATTCGACGAAAGACTTGGTCCGTGCAGCGGAAAAAGCAGGTGCGGCAAAGAAAATGTTAACGGCGCGGGTTACGAAGGATGGTCAAGTGAAGTTGTCGGGCCATTGGGATAAGAATAAGTACAATCCAATGGTTCAAGTTGTTTTTTCGGACAATCGTAATGCAGATTTTCACACGGATGCGAAATGGATCAAACACGTCATTGTAGCCTTGCAACAGCGCTATGGAATTAAGTCGTTTAATGCGGTCGCCCATTCGATGGGGAATTTGGGGTTGCTGACGTATGAAATGACGTATGGTCAGGATAAATCATTACCGCAACTGCGCAAACAAGTGAACATTGCGGGTCATTTTGATGGTATTCTTGGTTTGAATAAAGAAGTTGCCAATAATACATTAGATGCGCAAGGCAAGCCAACGAAAATGGTGTCATATTATGAATGGTTATTGGCACATCGGGATAATTATCCTGATCAACAAGTGGCGGTTTTGAATATGTATGGTGATTTACATAATGGTAGCCACTCAGATGGACGTGTCACGACAACGTCAGCGAAGTCGTTGCGTTATCTGTTAGGAAATCGGCCAAAATCGTATCGTGAGAAAGAAATTGTTGGGCCAAATGCACAACATAGTAAATTACACGAGAATAACCAAGTTGTTAATCGGGAAATGATTAATTTCTTGTGGGGTAAATAGAAACGTTATTGCAACTAGTAAAACGTGTCTTTTATAGATAGAAAAACCGCTTAGAAAATTTTTCTAGGCGGTTTTTTGTGTGGCGGACAAATGAACTTTGTAAAGTGACTATTTACGAAATGCATACCGAATTAAAAAGTAATCACAATCAAGCCTAAATGTTGGACGACTAGTCTAATAAGTGTGGCAGGGATAGGACGATTTTGCCAAAGCTGATTAATAATTAAAAGATTTGTTTTTGTTAAAACGTTTAACGTCAATTAGGATATTGACGTAAATGATAACGGAAAGGTATGATATCGACATAAATACTAACGGAGAGTTACTTTTCGGCTTTTGGCAGGATGCACCAGAGCCATTACTAAGATTTTTTGTTGAGATATGGGGGAACAATCGTGAATGTGAGGTTTGAACATGTAACGCTGACATACAACAACGGCGTTGAAGTGCTACATGATATGGATTTTGAATTGCCGGATGGCGAATTGATTGCTTTGTTGGGGCCGAGTGGTGGCGGAAAATCAACAACTTTGAATTTGGTGTCGGGTCTACTGCGAGCAACAACAGGAAAAATCTTTTTCGGGGATGATGAGGTTACTGAAAAAGATGCTCTGCAACGTGGCGTGGGGATGGTTTTTCAGAATTATGCGTTATACCCGCACATGACCGTGTTGGAAAATATTGTCTTCCCAATGAAGATGGCAAAAGTGACGAAAGACGTTCGCAATGAACGCGCTCGCGCTTTGGCAAAATTAGTACGAGTGGATGATCAACTAAATAAGAAACCGGGTGCTTTATCTGGTGGTCAACAACAACGTGTCGCCATTGCCCGCGCTTTGGCAAAAAATCCGAGTGTGTTGCTGTTGGATGAACCGTTATCTAATTTAGATGCCCGTTTACGTGTTGAAATGCGTGAAGAAATTCGACGTATTCAACAAGCGACGGGGGTTACGACGATTTTTGTCACGCACGACCAAAGCGAAGCGATGCACGTGGCTGATAAAATCATGGTCTTGAATGATGGTGTTATTCAGCAATTTGATTCGCCACAATCGTTGTACCAGAATCCGCAGAATCAATTTGTGGCCCGCTTTATTGGGGAACCGGTGATTAATGAAGTACCAGCGACTGCCTTGCGTGAACATCTGGTGTTGCCAGCAACGGCAGTGACCGTTGGTATTCGGCCGGAAGCGATTAAGAGTCCGGTGATGGATGCGCCAGTGTTACCAGTAACCGCAGAACGAATTCAAGCGTTTGGCCGGGACCGGCAGGCAACGTTACGATTGGGCGATTATCGGTTAGTTACCACAGAAATTA
>NZ_KQ970392.1:112162-115866 GCF_001579105.1 Weissella sp. DD23
GTATGCCTTTAATGCAGCGGGTGAACGTTTGCCAATTGATTGGGATGGTAAACGGGCATGATGAATAATACGAAACCGACTTGGCGTGATAATTTGAAAGCGTTAGGTTATTTATTGCCTATGCTGATCATTGTTGGGATGTTCAGCTTGTATCCAATTATCAAGAGTCTAGCGATGAGCTTTTACACGGACTACAACTTTTTTACGAACCAAGTTAATGCAATTGGGTTTGATAATTTTAAAACGTTATGGCAGGATGATAATTTTCACTTAGCGGTTTGGAATACGATTGTTTTTGTGGTCGGGGTAGTGCCTGTTGAAATTATTTTGTCGTTAGCGATTGCGAGTTTACTCAATCAAATAAATCGATTGGCTGGTTTGTTTCGAACGTTGTATTTCATGCCGTTTGTCACCAGTGTTGTTGCGATTTCAATGGTTTGGCGGTGGATTTATAACAAGGATGCGGGGTTGTTGAATTACCTGTTGGGCTTTGTTGGTGTGCACCCAATCGATTGGTTAAATGATCCACATTATGCAATGCCGGCATTAATTATTCTAGCAATTTGGAAGGGCTTAGGATTTAATATCTTACTATTCTTGGTGGCCTTGAATAATGTTGATCAACGTTTGTATGATGCGGCAATGCTTGATGGTGCCAATAGTTGGCAACGTTTCTGGCATGTCACGCTACCGATGATTTCGCCAATGACGTTCTTGGTGACGGTGAATGCAGTGATTGGATCGTTTAAGGTGTTTGATGAGATTTTTGCCTTGTTTGGTGGACAACCAGGACCAGGGCACAGCACATTAACTGTCGTTTATTACCTCTATCAAATGTTTTATGAACAGAATAAGTATGGATTGGCCGCGGCCTCAGGGGTGGTGCTCTTCCTGATGATTTTAGTTGTCACCCTGTTCCAACTTTGGTGGAGCAAGAAACACGTTCATTATTAGGAGGGTATCATGCAATCAAAGAAAATATTAGTCTATATCCTCTTAGTTTTAGGGGCTTTGACAATGTTATTGCCATTTTTTTGGATGGTATCGACAGCGTTTAAAACAGGCTTTGAAGCATTACAAACGCCCCCAACATGGTTGCCGAAACACTTTCAGTGGGGGAACTGGGTGCGCGCATGGCAAGCGGCGCCATTTGCCACGTACTTGATTAATTCGGTGGTTGTTTCGCTGGCCACAACGCTGGGTCAATTGGTGACGTCAATCCTAGCTGCGTTTGCATTTGCAAAACTGAATTTTTCTGGCAAAAAAGTGTTATTTACGATTTTGCTAGCGACAATGATGGTGCCTGGCGAAATGTTAATCATTCCTAATTTCGTAACGCTATCAGAATTACATTTGGTGAACACTTATGGCGCTCTGATTGTACCGTGGTTAGCATCCTTTTTCGCGGTGTTCACGTTACGGCAGAGTTTTGCGAGTGTGCCAGATCAATTGTATTATGCCGCCCGATTGGATGGCGCGAGTGATTGGCAATTTTTATGGCGCGTTTTGGTGCCAAATGCGAAATCAACGATTACAGCAATTGGCCTTTTGCAAATTATTGGGAGCTGGAATTCCTTTATGTGGCCGTTAATCGTCACGAATACGGAGAAGATGCGAACGCTTCCGGTTGGGTTGCAGGCATTTTCAAGCGATTCGGGGGTGCAATATCCAGAACTAATGGCGGCGTCAACGTTTGTTATTTTGCCAATGGTCGTCATGTACTTATTACTCAATAAGTATGTCGTAGCAGGTATTTCGAATACTGGTATCAAAGGTTAATTAGTGACTGTTCACAGTATGTTTGTGAACGGTTTAGTGGTGATGACAAAGTTGTCGGCACTAAACTGTTCGGAAATATCACAAGGGCACTGTGATGTGTCTGACAGTCAGCGGTTGTTATTTTTTTGTGGGAAAAAAGGGGAAAAGTTAACATGAAGACTTGGACGAAATTGTTCGCAGGTTCAGCGGTATTGGCATTGACATCAGGTGTATTCGCAACGGCGGTTCCAACGGTTGCGAATGCAGCATCAAAGCCAACCAAGATTACATTCTGGCATGCCATGACTGGGAACTACGCCAAGGCGTTGGATGACCAAATCAAGGCGTTTAACGCATCACAATCAAAGTATGAAATTGTTGCAACGGCGCAAGGTGATTATACGACCTTGAATCAAAAGGTGATGGCGGCAGCTAAGTCAAAGACGCTACCTGACATGGCCCAAGCAACCTATACCCAGGTGCCAGATTATGCGAAAGATGGCATCGTGACCAATTTGGATAGTCAAGTGAAGGGGAAATCCGGCTTATCGAAAGCTGATTTGAAGAACATCTATCCAGGTTTCTTGGAACAAGCAAAGTACAAGGGGTCTTACTATGCGATGCCATTTTCAGCTTCGGTCCGCGTGATGTTCTATAACAAGTCGATCTTAAAGCAATATAATTTAGCGGTTCCCAAGACATGGGATGACGTTGCAAAGATGGCAAAGACGTTGAAAGATCACAATATTGCAGCGGTTGGTTACGATAAATCATTTGATATGGAATGGAACTCAATGGTTCGATCAGCAGGCGTAAAGTTGGTGACGCCGGCAGGTAAGGTGAACGTTAACTCGAAGCAAGCAGTTGCAGCAGCTAAAACAATTACTGATATGGTGGACAATGGCGAAGCGTTGACGGCCGGTTCTGACATTTACGGGACGACGAATTTTGTTAATGGTAAAACAGCGTTGTCATTCTCATCATCAGCCGGTATTTCAGCAACCAAGGCCGCTGCACCACAAGGATTTGATTGGGGTACAGCTGTGATGCCGTCATATAAGGGTAAGCAAGCGACAATGCTAGCTGGTAATAATTTGGTTACGACGGCGCAAGCTTCTAAGAAGGAACAGGCAGGGGCCTTTGCCTTTATGAAGTTCTTGGCGTCAGATAAGCAAACTGAGAAGTGGGCTGAAGCAACTGGTTATTTGCCAATTACGAAGAAGGCAGCCAATTCAGCTGATTACAAGTCGTACTTGAAGGCGAACCCATTGGCCAAGGCTGCTTCTGATTCATTGCCAGGGGCTTTCTCTGATACGGCATTCTTAGGTTATCAAGAGTACCGCACCGATTTGCTAAGTGCCACGGATGCAATGCTAACGAAGAAGACGGCACCAAAGGATGCATTGGACACCTTGCAAAAGCAAACGACGAAGATTGTGAAGGATAACAAGTAGTATGACGACAACGGTAACGGTTCTGAACGGAGTCGATACAATTGGTGGTAATGTGGTGGCGTTTGAAACGCAAACGGCTCGGGTGATTATGGATTTTGGGATTAACTTTGCGCCTGCTGACAGCCAACCGGATGATTTGCTAAGCAACGGGATTTTGCCAGCTTTGCCAGATTTATTTACAGATATCGCAGGTGATAAGCAGACCGCCATTTTTATCTCTCATTTGCATTTGGATCACATGGGGGCACTGAAATATCTGACAAAACTGACACCGGTTTACATGACAATGGAATCGGCAACGCTTTATGCAGAGTTGATTCGTCAGGGCTTAGAGTCAGCACCCAATGCACAGGTGCAAGTAATAGCACCGAATAAAGATGTGCAAATTGGCGATTTAACGGTTCGCGCATTCGCGACGGATCACGATATTATGGGTGCTGTAATGTTTGAGGTTACGGACGGACAACACCGTTTTGTGCATAGTGGCGATGT
>NZ_KQ970392.1:115886-124663 GCF_001579105.1 Weissella sp. DD23
CGATGTGCGTTATGACGGATGGCACCCAGAACGTGTCACGGCTTGGACGCAATACTTGCATGAACATCGACCAGATTTGTTTTTTATTGAAGGAACTGAATTTTCGTTTGATGACGATACATCACGACAACGACGAACTGAAGCGACTGTTTTAACTGATTTTACGAACGCAATGGCATCTGATGAGCTAGTTGTCATTAATCCGTATGAGCGTAATGTTGAACGGCTAATGAAGCTGAGTGCAGCCGCCCGCCAGGTAAATCGTAAATTGGTTTGGGACGAACGCTTTGCTGGCATTCTTCGTGCAATGGGCGCGTCTAATGAGATAATGCTTGGACGGGATGTTACAGTGGCAGATATGCAACAACAGCCAGGCCGATACGTCTTGCAAAATCACTTTGATAATCTGCATTTGCTCGATGCGTTTGATACATTTAGTTATTTGCATATGAACGGTGAGCCGTTGGGTGATTATGACCCACGTTATGCTGATCTAACAGCGTATCTTGCGCAACGTGGTGTGGCGCTACAACTTGCGGGTGCTAGTGGCCATGCGACGCCTGATGATTTACTGCGAATCGCAGTGGAAGTCGATGCGAAAATGACAGTGCCTTGGCACTCATTCCACCCAGAACGTGAGGCAGAAGCGCTACGACAAATTGGCATCGAGACTTATTTGCCGAAAAAAGGCGAAACTTTTACGTTTGAATAGTTTGCAAAAAGAGGCTGGACGGTATCTGTTCCAGTCTCTTTAGTTATATGCTACAAAAACTTAAATTAGCACTTATCTATTATGAGTGCTAAAATAATGGTATCGAGGAAATTGCTTTGAAGAATAGTCATGAGGGAGGCTGTTTATTATGGCACAAGAACCATTTGGTTTTTCAAATATTGATGATATTTTTAGGATGATGAATAACGAAGCAGCACGTAATCAAGCTGCACAAATGCGTCAAGGACAGGATCTGCGCGCACAACGGTCGGGTAACGGCGGTAATGGAAAGCGTGGCATGTTAGACCAATATGGGATTAACATGACCGAATTAGCGCGTCAAGGAAAGATTGATCCGGTTATCGGTCGTGATAAAGAAATTGCCCGGGTCATTGAGATTTTGAACCGGCGCACGAAGAATAATCCCGTGTTAATTGGTGAGGCTGGTGTTGGAAAGACTGCCGTTGTCGAAGGACTAGCACAAGCCATCGTTAATGCAAAAGTACCAGCTAAGTTGCAAGGCAAGGAAGTCATTCGTTTGGATATGGTTTCTTTGGTACAAGGGACGAGTATGCGTGGTCAATTTGAAGAGCGCATGCAACAATTAATGACGGAAGTATCTGAACGAGATGATGTCATTATTTTCATTGATGAAATTCACGAGATTATGGGTGCTGGTACGACTGGTGATGGCTCAATGGATGCCGGCAATATTTTGAAGCCGGCATTGGCCCGCGGTGAATTCCAATTAGTTGGTTCAACGACGCTAAATGAGTATCGTAAAATTGAGAAGGATGCGGCGGTCGCCCGTCGTTTCCAGACAGTACAGGTTAATGAACCGTCAGCGGATGAAGCACTGCAAATTTTGCAGGGTATTCGTGGCCGCTATGAGGATTATCACAAGATTAAGTATACGGACGACGCGTTGGCAGCAGCTGTTGACCTTTCAAACCGTTACATTAATGACCGTTTCTTGCCCGATAAGGCTATTGATTTGATTGATGAAGCTGGTTCGCGTAAGAATTTGACGGTGAAGGTTGCTGATCCAGCTGAAATTGAAAAGCAAATGGCAAATGCTGAAAAGCAAAAGCAACGCGCCGTTGATAATGAAGATTTTGAAAAGGCCGGCTACTGGCGTGATCAGGTTAATCAATTGACGTTACAACTTGAGGCTGTTAAGCAACAAGCACCGCAAAATGAGCGGGCGCAACAAGTCACGGTAGCAGACATTCAGCAAATTGTTGAAGAACGGACCGGTATTCCCGTGGGTGAATTGGCCGAGTCTGAGCAAAATCAGTTGCGTAATCTTGGTGAACACTTAGCTGCCCATGTTATTGGTCAAAAGGAAGCCACAGATAAGATTGCCCGTGCAATTCGTCGTAATCGTGTCGGATTCAATAAGACTGGTCGACCAATTGGTAGCTTCTTATTTGTTGGACCAACCGGTGTTGGAAAGACGGAAACAGCCAAGCAATTAGCCAAGGAACTATTTGGTTCGTCAGATAATATGATTCGCTTTGATATGTCAGAGTACATGGAAAAACAGTCAGTTTCAAAGCTGATCGGAGCGCCAGCTGGTTACGTCGGGTATGAAGAGGCTGGCTTACTAACCGAAGCCGTACGACGCCAACCATATTCATTGGTTTTGTTGGATGAGGTTGAAAAAGCGCACCCGGATGTAATGAATATGTTCTTGCAGGTGTTGGATGATGGTCGTTTGACGGACTCACAAGGTCACGTGGTATCGTTTAAGGATACGATTATCATCATGACATCAAATGCCGGCACGGGTGATAAGACAACGACGGTTGGATTTGGGGCCAGTGCTGGGCAGGCAACGGCTGATTTGCAAGCCAAGTTAGCACCGTACTTTAAGCCAGAATTCTTGAATCGTTTTGACGACATTGTGTCGTTCAATGCGTTGACCAAGGATGACTTGACGCAAATTGTTGATTTGATGTTGGCTGATATGAACACAGCGATTGCAGTTCAAGGATTACACCTTGATGTCTCACCGGAAGCAACGGAGAAGTTGGTAACGTTAGGCTATAACCCAACGATGGGGGCTCGGCCATTGCGCCGTGTCATCCAAGAGCAATTGGAAGATCGGGTAGCTGATTTCTATTTGGATAATCCAAATGTTAAGCAACTTCAAGCGACAGTTGTCGATGATGCCATCACTGTGACTGCCGAATCAGTAGCACCTGCATCGGTAACAACAGAAGAGTAAAGAAAAATACCTGATCGGTTATGCCGGTCAGGTATTTTTTGCTTATTTTTTAGTTAAATCAGCGCCGAAGTACTTTTCTGACAGTTGCTTCATGGTGCCATCTTTTTCTAACTTGCGTTGGGCTTGTGAAATCTTCTTAGCCAATTGCTTATTGTGCTTATTTAGCATTGGTGCAGCCGTTGTTTGGCCAAGCGCATTTGTTACCGTTGCTTGCAAATTAGTCTCAGGGTGGACCTTCTTGTAGGCAGTCCACGAATCTTGTGAATTAAGGACCACATCGGCTTTGCCGTTGGCAACTAATTCTAGTTGTTCAGCGAAGCCAGGGGCAGCAACAATTTGAGCACCCGCTTTTTTGGCCGCCTGACTAAAGTTGGAAGAAGTCGTCTCAGCAGCTCGCTTTCCCTTTAAATCAGCGTAAGTTTTGATATCAGACCCCTTCTTGGTAATCAAAACCGACTTCGTGAATAAGTATTCGCGCCCAAAGGTGTAGGCTTTTTGGCGCTCAGGTGTAATCGACATATCGTTGTAGACGACGTCATATTTTTTAGTATCCAGGCCGGAAATCAAAGAATCAAATTTAGTTTGCACAAAGACGGGCTTCAGCTTGAGTTGCTTCGCTACGTCTTTTGCTAATGCTACTTCAAAGCCAGAAAGTTTACCTGACTTTGTTCGGAATGAAAATGGGGCGAAACCGCCCTCCAAACCGACTGTTAGTTGTCCCTTATGAATAACGTTAAGGTGACCGACTGTTGCAGCACTAGCGTTTACAAACGCTGGCGCTGAACAATGTCCCTGCGGCTAAGCCAACAAGTGCTAATTTGTAATAATGCTTGTACATGTGTTCGACACGCCCTTTCAAAAGTATGCCGTTATTCTAAGCTTGTGAAGCTACCGATATCAAAAAATAAAAAACAGTCTGGCTTAGGGGAAAATTAACCGCTAGTTGTCCGTTAAGACGCTAGTGATTTCTGCAATATCAGCTGGTGTCGTCCGGCAGCAACCGCCAATGATGGCGGCCCCGTTGGCTTGCCAAAGTGGCACCAAATTTGTAAATGACGCAGCATGTTCGTTTTCTTGCCAAGTTTTTGTGGCTGGGTCGTAAATATCCCCGTTGTTAGGGTAGATGATAATAGGCTTATCTGTGTACTCCTTAATCAACGCAACTGCATCAGCGATATTTTCCATGGCGGTACAGTTGATACCGATGGCGCTAATTTGATCGACGTCGTTAAATGCTTGGACAGCTTCTGACAACGGTGTGCCATCCCAAAGTTCACGGCCATTATCGTTAATGCTAAATGAAATCCAAGCGTGTTGCGTTGGAAATTCGGTTTGCAGTAAATCAACCAGCGCTTGTACTTCCGCAAATTTCGGTTGGGTTTCAAAAGCGAAACCGTCAACCCCAGCAGCGTCAAGTAGTTGCATGCGACGACGGTGGAAATCTTTGAATGCTGTCTGCGATAAGTCATATTTGCCGGTGTATTCGCTACCATCAGCCAGATAAGCACCGTACGGACCGATACTACCGATAACTAGGGGATGTGCAGCGCGTCGTAATCGGTCATTGTTTGAGAGACCATCATAGTACGCTTGGCGCGCTTTAATAGCTAATGTCGCGCTAGCCGTGATCATTTCCTCGGCTTCGTCAGTTGTATAGCCTGCTGCTTCAAATGCAGGCACGTTTGCTTGATACGAGTTAGTGATTGCAACATCAGCCCCTGCCTTGAAATAACTGGTGTGAACGTCAATAATAGCCTGCGGATTGTCACGTAGGGCTGTTGCCGACCAAAGTGTAGTGTTTGTTGCAATGCCACGCTTTTCAAGTTCTGTGGCCATTGCGCCATCAAGAACCAGATGACCGTTCTGCTGAATGTTTTCTGAGATAAGATCTGTCATGAATTTTACCGTCCGTATTGCTTATTTGTTAGTAATATTGCATTATATATGAGTTAATTCTAATTCTTTTGTAATTTAAATACAATAAAACGTTGGAGGTAGGTAATATGTCGGAAAATCATACAGGCTTGCATCGAGAAATGTCCGCCCGGCACTTATTGATGATTTCTCTAGGTGGTGTCATCGGAACGGGATTGTTTTTGAGTTCAGGTTACACAATTCACCAGGCAGGGCCAATTGGCACCATTTTAGCGTATGGGCTGGGAGCACTCGTGGTGTATTTGGTGATGTTATGTTTGGGCGAATTATCTGTTGCAATGCCCGAAACCGGCTCGTTTCACGTTTATGCAACGCGTTTTATTGGTCCAGCAACGGGATTTACTGTCGCAATTTTATACTGGTTAACCTGGACGGTTGCGTTAGGTTCTGAGTTTACAGCAGCCGGGTTAATTATGCAGAATTGGTTTAAAGGGACACCAGTCTGGTTATGGAGTTTACTTTTCATGGCTGTGATTTTTGTGACTAATGCCTTGTCAGTACGCGTTTTTGCCGAAGCTGAGTTTTGGTTTTCGAGTGTTAAGGTCATTGCGATTATTGGCTTCATTGTGATCGGCTTGTTAGCAATTTGTGGTATTATTCCAATTCATGGTTATTCACACGCGCCTGGGTTAACCAATTTAACGAAAGATGGCTGGTTTCCCAAAGGCGTCGCCGGTGTTTTCACGACGATGCTGACCGTTAATTTTGCGTTCTCGGGAACTGAGTTGATTGGAGTGACCGCGGGTGAAACAAAGAATCCGGCGCATACAATTCCTAAAGCGATTCACACAACATTGGCCCGGTTAATTATTTTCTTTATTGGCAGTATTACGGTCATGGCGGCATTGATTCCCTGGCAAAAGGCCGGGGTTAGTCAAAGCCCGTTCGTCTTGGTGTTTAATCAAATCGGTTTGCCGTTCGCTGGTGATATCATGAATTTTGTTGTATTGACCGCGATTTTATCAGCCGCTAATTCAGGCCTTTACGCATCGACACGCATGTTATGGTCATTAGGCAATGAGGGCATGATTTCTCCAAAAGTGGCCCAGACGAATCGTCGTGGAACACCGTTAATCGCATTGTCGTTGTCGATGGTGGGTGGTATTTTAGCGCTGTTATCAAGTGTGGTCGCCGCCTCGACGGTTTATTTGGTCCTTGTTTCTATTTCTGGTTTAGCGGTGGTCGTGGTCTGGATGGCGATTGCATACTCACAAATTCGTTTCCGACAAAACTGGATGGCGACGGGGCATACGGTAGATGAGTTGACGTTTAAGACCCCTTGGTATCCAGTTGTGCCGTGGGCTGCCTTCATTCTGAGCTTCTTGTCATGTGTGCTGATTATATTTGATCCAACACAACGGATGGCGCTGTTTTATATGGTGCCGTTCATAGGTTTCTGCTATTTGGCATACTATGTTAAAGCAAAGCACCGGCACACGTACGCGGATATTTAAGTTAACTAGGTGTGGTATTGGTATCAATTTGGTAGTGGCTTACCCCTTTATTAAGCGATTTTTACAAGGCGGGGTTAGAATAAACTTGACCATTGACTTTAATGAGAAAAGTTCTAATATTTATGTAACATAGAACAAAATAAAGATGTGTGCTTAGGGAGTTAATATGACAGCAGAAAATGAACACTTTTACGAAACTTTCCAACCTTCACATTATGATTTATATCTTGATGTGAACCGCGGTTCAAAATTAATTACCGGACGCACGACAATTTCGGGTGAAGCCAAAGCATTGGCAATTGCCATTCACCAAAAATATTTAACGATTGACGCGGTTACCGATGAGGCGGGAGAAGCCCTAACGTATACGGTTGATAATGAACACGAAGCAATTCGAGTGCAGTTACGTGAAGTCGGCCCCACGGCCCTAACGATTACCTACACGGCGCCACTAACTGACACGATGATGGGTATTTATCCGTCATACTATGAGGTTCAGGGCGAAAAGAAGCAGATTGTTGGTACCCAATTTGAGACGACATTTGCCCGCCAAGCTTTTCCATCAATTGATGAGCCAGAGGCAAAGGCGACGTTTGATTTGGCGTTAAAGTTTGACGAACACCCAGGGGAAACCGTCCTTGCGAACATGCCAGAAATCCGTGAAGCCGATGGCGTGCACTATTTTGCAACAACGGTTCGCATGTCAACGTATCTTGTTGCGTTTGCCTTTGGGGATTTGCAAAGCAAGACAACACGCACAACAAGTGGTGTTGAAGTTGGTGTGTTTGCCACTAAGGCACACAAGGCCAATGAACTCGACTTTGCCCTTGATATTGCGAAGCGATCAATTGAATTTTATGAAGACTTCTACCAAACGCCATATCCATTGCCACACTCATGGCAATTGGCCTTGCCTGATTTTTCAGCTGGGGCCATGGAAAACTGGGGCTTGGTGACTTACCGTGAAGCTTACTTAACAGTTGATCCAGATAATACACCATTGCGGCGTAAGCAAGTTGTCGCAACTGTGATTGCGCACGAATTGGCACACCAATGGTTTGGCGATTTGGTGACAATGAAGTGGTGGGATGACTTGTGGTTGAACGAAAGCTTTGCCAATATGATGGAGTACGTCGCAATTGATGCGATTGAACCAGACTGGCACATTTGGGAGCTTTTCCAAACGTCAGATGCGCCAGCTGCCTTGAGTCGTGATGCGACGGATGGGGTCCAATCAGTGCACGTGCAAGTTGAAGATCCTGCTGAAATTGATTCACTCTTTGATGGGGCGATTGTCTATGCAAAGGGTGCCCGTATGTTGGTCATGGTGCGCGCATTGCTGGGTGATGACGCGTTGCGTAAGGGCTTGAAGGCCTACTTTGATGCACACAAGTACGGCAACGCAACGGGTGCGGATTTGTGGCAAGCGTTGGGTGAGGCGTCTGGCTTAGAAGTCGGCGCAATTATGAACTCATGGCTGGAGCAACCCGGTTACCCAGTTGTGACGGCGACGGTTGTTGATGGTCAGTTGACATTATCACAGCAGCAATTCTTTATTGGTGCAGGTGAGGATAAGGGCCGTCAATGGCAAATTCCGTTGAACAGTAACTATGCAGCGGTGCCAGAATTGCTCACTGACCAACAGATTGTGGTGGGTGACTATCAACAACTACGAGCTGAAAGCGGTCAACCATTCCAATTGAATGTTGGCAATAATTCTCACTTTATTGTGAAGTACGATGAAACTTTGTTGGCAGATATTTTGCGAGATGCCAATAGCTTAAGCACGATTTCACAATTGCAATTGTTGCAAGATCAACGCTTGTTGTCTGAAGGTGGTTTAACGTCATATGCGACGGTTGTGCCATTGTTGCAGACGTTTGCGAATAGTGAACATGTCGTTGTAACAACAGCGCTTTATCAAGTTGCGAATAATTTGAAGAAGTTTGTGACGCCAGATTCTGAAGAAGCGCGTCAATTGCAAGTCTTCTTTGATGGCTTGAGTCGTCAGCAAGTTGCCCGACTAGGTTGGCAGGCAGAAGCAGGTGAGACCAGTGACGATGCTATTACACGGCCACTTGTGTTACGTGCAGCACTGTATGCTGAAAATGCTGATGCGATTGCAACAGCACATCAGTTGTTTGTTGATCAGCAAACTGATTTAGCAGCCTTGCCAGCCGAAGTACGTGGCTTGGTTTTGCAGAATGAAGTGGAAAACTTCGGTAGCGAAGCATTGTTTGACCAATTATTGCAAGCATACGTTGCTTCGTCAGACGCTAACTATAAGTCAGATATTCAGGTGGCACTAACCCAAACAACTGACCCTGCTTTGATTACAAAGTTGGTTGGTAAGTTTGAAGATGCCAACATCATTAAGCCACAAGACTTGCGGGCGTGGTATCGTGGCGTTTTGGCAAATGAACGCGGCCAACAAGCGGCTTGGGAT
>NZ_KQ970392.1:124683-137321 GCF_001579105.1 Weissella sp. DD23
AGTCGGTGGCGACATGGAATTTACCACGTACATTACAGTGACGGCTGGTATCTTCCAAACGGCTGAACGTTTAGCTGAATTTAAAGCCTTCTTTGAGCCTAAGTTGCCAACGCCAGGTTTGACGCGTGAAATTACGATGGACATCAAGGTTATCGAGACGCGTGTTGCGTTGGTTGCAGCTGAAAAAGAAGCTGTTAACGCAGCCATTCAAGCAGCAAATCAGTAATAAATTTGATAGAGTATCCGGTTATGAAATCGGGTACTCTTTTTTACAGCTAATTTGTAAGCGCTTACTAAATCTGATATAGTCAACTTAGCAGAGGTTCGTGTGATTTTTGGGGGACGATTATGTACGAATATGAAAATGTCAGTGTTGAGTGGGCGGATAATACAGTTCGCTTCGATTATGTTGATCGGGCGGATGAACGGGTGCCATTAGATATTCCGGAACATTGGCACGAAGAATTAGAGATTAACTATACGATTACCGGGGGCAATCGTGAGTATGTTATTGACGGGGAAACTGAACAGATGGCAGCCGGTGATTTTGTGGTGGTTAATCCATTTGAGGTGCACGGCGTTCATCGGGCGAGTCGCGATACAAAAAGCTTATTATTACTGATATCCCGTCAGTTTATTGAGAAATTTGGGCCGCGGCTTGGTAATATCCGTTTCATCTTGAAACCATCAATTTTCATGTCAGCGGAGCAACAGCAGGCGAAAGCAAAATTAGCCGATTTGATGTTGTCGGTCTGGCAAATTACGAAAACAAATCATGAGTTTCGTGATGATGAATTAATAGGAGTCATCTTACAAATACTGTCGGTGATGGCCAGTCATTTCGGTATTGAAAACAAACATACGGTAACCGATAACGTGGCAGACACGATTGCGTATGTGCAACGGATGTACGCGTCAGAATTGAGTTTGGAATTGCTGGCTGATCGGGTACATCTGAGCACGGCGTATTTTGATCGGTGTTTTAAGAAGCAAACCGGTTATTCAGTGATGCAGTATGTGAATAAGGTGCGGTCGATGCATGCCTATCAATTATTGACGGTGCATCATAAAGGGGCAACGTTTACCGCGACGGCCGTTGGTTTTCCATCGACGCAGGCATTGAATCGAGGGCTGAAGAACAATTTCGGTCTAACCGCGACGGCGCTGAAAAATAGTTAAGTAGCAGGTGAAGTACGTCAGTGTACTTCACCTGCTTTTTGCTTTTAGCGAAGGTGTCAATATTCTGATCGGCGCCAAAATAGGGGGCGATTTTGACTTTTTAACTGGTTAAATACGACCTTGTCATGCAGGTGTCTTGTACGTTGCGTGTGATGTTGCCATAATCAAAAACGTAGTAATGTAAACGCTTGCATTGCGGAGAAAAAATTAGGTATTAACCATGCAAAATGGAGGGACATCGTCATGGACAACAAAATGCCGAATCAAGTGGGGTGGGGCGAACGAGTCGCCTACGCCATGTCGGACTTTGGGTGTAACACAATTTTTCAAATCGTTGGAACGTACTTCTTGGTTTTCTGTACGGATACTTTAGGGGTTGCTGCGGCAGCCGTTACAGGACTTTTCGCGATTACAGCAATTATTGATTCAATTGATGGGGTGATTTGGGGACAGTTCATCGATCGAACGCATACGAAGTGGGGAAAGTCACGACCATACTGGTTGTGGTTTGCCATTCCATTTGCCATCTTCTGTGTGATGGCCTTTACGGCGCCACCACTATCAGAAACGGGTAAGGTGGTATGGATTTATATCGCCTACATTGGCGCAAAGGTTTTGTACTCAGGTATCAACATCCCAGTGACGTCAATTTTGCCAGCACTGACGTCAAATCCACAAGAACGTGTGACGTTGTCAACGGTGTGTCAATTCTTTGGTAATATGGGCGCTGCCATTTTCTTGCCATTGACATTGCCGGCAGTTGGACTTATCGCAGGTATCTTTGATAAAGGTGCTAAGGATCCTTCAACGTCAGCAACCGGTTGGTTCATCTGGGCCGTTATCTTGGGTGTTATCACGGCTGCCTGCTTGTTGGTTGCCTTCGCCGGCACTCGTGAGCGTGTGGTCACGAAGGACTCTAACCGTGCTGTTCCAATGCGTGAATCAGTGAAGGCCTTGAAGGGGAACTACCCATGGGCCATTATCATTTTCATCAACTTTATCTATTGGGGTGGCTTTGCCGTTCGTTCAAGTTCATTGCCTTACTACTTCAAGTACGTTTTGCACAACGAAGCGTTAGGAAGTTTGGTCTTGGCTGGAACGGTTATCACGTTGGCTTCAACAGCAATGGTGCCATTCGTTGCCCGTCGTTTGGGTAAGCGAAACACAATGTTGCTTGGTATGGTCGGCACGGCTTTGTCACAATTGGTACTTTACCTTGCGGACATCATGAACGGAAATGTTGCCATTATCTTGACTGGTATTGTCTTGTACTTCATCAGCTACGGTTTGACGGGTGCCTTGATCGCCGTTATGTTGTCAGACGCTGTTGATTTCGGTGAGTGGAAGAACGGTGTGCGTGCCGAAGGGTTCGTCACATCATTTAGTTCATTCTCAGCTAAGTTGGGCATGGGAATCGGTGGTATGGTCTTAGCCGCCGTTCTGGCAGCCGGTGGTTACGCTGCCTCATCAGATGGGACGCAAACGGCATCAGCATTGAATGCAATTCGGATGGGATTCATCTGGATTCCATTTATCGGGTATGCTGCCTCAGCAATCGCGCTGTTGTTCAACAACATCGACAAGCTTGAGCCAAAAATGGTTGCTGATTTGACGGCTAAGCACGAGCGTGAAGCTGCAGAAGTTGCCGACGCAGAAGCCTAAATTGATAGGCATTTCAAACATAATTAAACGGGGAATAAAAACATGAAGTTTACGAATGGATACTGGCTAAACCGTGATGAGTACATTGTTAACTCACCATTGGAGGCTTTCGACGCAATGGTCGTGGAGAAGGATGAGGACAGTTACGCAAGTGATGCCTTGCGTGTTTACTCAGCTTACCACCGGATCAACTCTCGCAGTGACATGTTGGATGTCGGTGCAACGACGATGACGGTGTTCTCACCAGCTGAAGACGTTATCGGTGTTGAGTTGAAGCACTTCGATCGTGATGATAAGAATCCACTATACGAGTTGCAAAACAACAACGTGACGCCGGCAATCGAAATTGCAGAGTCTGTTGCAACATTGACGAGTGGTGATTTGCAATTGGCTGTCTCAATGCATGACAAGTTCAACATTGATTTCAACTACAAGGGTAAGCGCATTACGGGTTCTGAATACAAGGCGCAAGCGTCAATTGATGATTTGTCAGGTAAACAATTGGGTCAAGTGATGCACGCCAACACGGTTACGGGTGCGCAAAACTTGGGTCCACAAGGATCAGTTGCGGCAACCGACCACTTTATGTGTGAGCAATTGAGCCTATTGCCAGGGACGAATGTTTACGGCTTCGGTGAGCGTTTCGGGGCATTCGTCAAGAACGGTCAAAGCATCGATACGATCAACATGGACGGTGGTACTGGTTCAGAACAAAGCTACAAGTCAATTCCGTTCTATATGACGGGGAAGGCTGGCGTTTACTACGGCGTCTTCGTTAACGAAAGCCAACCAACGAGTTTTGAAGTGGGGAGCGAAGTGGTTGATCGGGTCAGCTTCTCAACGCGTGGCGAATCACTGGAATACTATGTGATTGCGGGTGATTCACCAAAGGCAGTGATTTCAAAGTACAACAAATTGACG
Organism: Weissella sp. DD23; assembly: GCF_001579105.1. NCBI lineage: Bacteria > Bacillati > Bacillota > Bacilli > Lactobacillales > Lactobacillaceae > Weissella > Weissella sp. DD23. Next base: position 128,446 of record NZ_KQ970392.1, read on the forward strand.
GGTGGGTCTGTTTTGCCACCAGAATGGACATTCGGCTTGTGGCTATCGACGTCATTTACAACGGACTACTCTGAAGAAACGGTGATGAGTTTCATCGACGGTATGTTCGAGCGTGATATTCCGGTTTCAGTATTCCACTTCGATTGCTTCTGGATGAAGGGCTTCGAGTGGTCAAACATGGAATGGGATAAGGAACAATTCCCAGATCCAGTTGGTTTGTTGCAGCGTTTGCACGACAAGGGCTTGAAGGTCTGCGTTTGGATCAACCCATACATCTCACAAAAGTCACCACTCTTCAAGATTGGTAAGGAAAAGGGCTACTTCATCAAGCACACTGACGGCAGTGTTTGGCAATGGGATTTGTGGCAACCAGGTAATGCGGTGGTTGACTTCACAAACCCAGAAGCCCGCGCTTGGTACCAAGGTTTGTTGAAGAACTTGTTGGACATGGGTGTGGACTGCTTTAAGACGGATTTCGGTGAGCGAATTCCAATGCACGACGCCGTCTTCTTTAATGGCGGCAACCCTGAAGGTGAGCACAACTACTACACGCATCGTTACAACGAAGCGGTATTCGAATTGTTGCAACAAGAAAAGGGTGAAGAGGAAGCGGTTGTCTTTGCGCGCTCTGGTACGGTCGGCGGTCAACAATACCCAGTTCACTGGGGTGGTGACAACTTGAGCCAATTCCACTCAATGGCCGATAGTCTCCGTGGTGGGTTGAGCTTGATGTCATCAGGTTACACATTCTGGAGTCACGATATTGGTGGTTTCGAAGAGAATGCGAGCCCATCAATCTACAAGCGCTGGACACAATTTGGCTTGCTTTCAAGTCACTCACGTTACCACGGTAACATCGAGTACCGGGTGCCTTGGTTGTTTGACGAAGAAGCAGTTGATGTAACACGTAAGTTCACGCAATTGAAGTTGGATATGATGCCCTATATTTACGGTCAAGCTAAGGAATCAGTTGAAGCGGGGATTCCGTTGATGCGACCAATGTACTTGGAGTTCCCTGAAGATCAAAATACGGCAACGCTAGACCGGCAATATATGCTTGGTAGCGACGTTTTGGTGGCACCGGTCATGACGGAAGAAGGGGATGTTGATTATTACTTGCCAGCTGGTAAGTGGGAGCACATCTTGGATGGTCGCGTCGTTGAGGTAACTGAAAACGGTCGTTGGATGACAGAAAATTACGACTTTATGAGTTTGCCTTTGTGGCGGAAAATCGGCTAAACTAGACCTATACTTTTATTTCAACCAGTCGGGGGCGGTTGAGTAAGATTATGGGGAGAGAATGAATGAATCAGGAAGTCAAACAGCACGAAATATTTGCTGTTAACTCAGATGTCGGAGTCCGCGTTTTTTTATCCGAAGAACCGCTGGGCTTTAAGCCGCTGCATTGGCATACGCATATTGAAATTGTATTGGTTTTAACTGGTGAAGTGACGTTTCGATATGAACAGCATGATATTACGTTACATGAAAACGAATTTGTGGTAATTGGATCGGGAATTTTGCATGCCACGACTAATTTGGCGAATCAAGCACTTGTTCTGCAGGTGCCCATCTACTATCTCAATCAATATTGGGAAAATAGTGAGCTGTTGCGATTTGATTTGTGGCAACATCATAGTTTGCATGACGACACGTATAATAGAATTGTCGGCATGTTACAGCAGATGACCCAGATTTACATCCAAAAGCATGCTGGTTATCGCCTGCGCTTTGGTAGTGTGTTGATGCAATTGCTTTACGAATTAATCATGAATTATGCCGTTGAATTGACGCCAACGGATTTAACTGAAGATGACCGTTTGAAGGCAGTACTCATGTATATTCATAAACAATATCAAACAAAAATTTCGTTACGCGAAGTTGCTGAACGGTTTCACTACAATCCAGACTATCTCAGTCGCATTTTTAAGCGACGAGTAGGCGTTACGTTTGTTAGTTACATTTACCAGGTCCGTCTGGACGCGATTTACCAAGATGTTCTGGGGACCAATCAGCCGATTAAGACGATTTTTGCGCGACACGGTGCCAATAACGTTAAATTAGCAATGAAGTGTTTTAAAGAACTGTATGGGAAAACGCCTAATCAGCTGCGTCATCTGACTGCTGACGGTGGTGTTTCTGATAATCATCAATAAGTATTGAAAAGGGCGTAAGTGCTTCGGTTTTTAGTCGAAGCACTTACGCCCTTTTTCATGTGCTAAAAAATCATTGTGGTTCCGGTTAGACCCGTTCAGCGTCTAGTGCTGCGTGCAAAATATTTGCGCCACGCATCATGCCGTAATCCATCATGTTGATGTCGACAACAGGGTAATCCTTACCATAGTCATCTTCATAGCGTTGGTGCATGTACTTCACTTGTGGTGCAATCATAATTACAATTGGCTGATCAGTGGCGATTTGATCACGGGCGGCACTATCAGAAACGCCAATCGTGGTCACGTCTAGATTTTCTGCTTGAGCGGCTTCATTCATCTTGTTGGCTAGCATTGAAATTGACATGCCGGCTGCATCTACTAAAACAATTCGCTTTGTCATGTGTATTACCCCCAAAGTTGAAAGTGCCGATAGTTTAACTTATTTATAGTAAGCGCTTTCATTAATATCTATCATAACCCTATTTTTGGAATATGCAACGAAATAGGGTCATGTCTAAACGGTAATGAAAGCGCTTTTATGTTAAACTATCGGTAGGATAACTTGTTGTCATGACAACTTGAAGGGGGATTAATAATGAAAGATATTTTGCCAGGCATGACCGTGCATTTAACAGTTGGCAACTTCACTAAGGGAACAATTACGGTGAATGGTCACATTCTAAAGTATCAGAGTGTGTACGAATTAGCACTTGGCGATACGGTATGCATGTTTGATGCAGACACAGAAAATCAGACGGTACGCTTGCGTAAGATTCCAGTGCACACGTATTAATGTAAAAGAGCGACAAGGTTGCCTTGTCGCTCTTTTACATTATGTCCTATCTGACCAATATTTCTTCTGGTAGGCCTTACGAGGCATCATCATCATGTATTCGCGTAAGGGGTTCTTCTTATAGAACTGTTGGTGTTCTTCTTCGGCGTCGTAGAAAGGTTTTGCATCTTCAATGCTTGTCACAATTGGGTCAGTAAAACGGCCTGATGTGGCTAATGCCTGCTTGGAAGCTTCGGCCACTTGGCGTTGTTGCTCATCGGCAACAAAAATAACGGGCCGGTATGAGTCACCACGGTCGGCAAATTGGCCCATCGCATCAGTTGGGTCGGCTAGTTGCCAGTAGAGATCAACAAGGTCTTGGTACGACACTTGTTGATCATCAAACCAAACTTTGACGGCTTCGGTGTGGCCGGTTTGGTGAGAGGCAACTTGTTCATACGTAGGATTTGCCACGAAACCACCGGTATAGCCAGAACGCACCTTTTCAATACCGGCCATGGTTTCAAATGGTTCGACCATGCACCAGAAACATCCCCCAGCAAAGGTTGCAGTTTGTGTTGTCATCATTAATACCTCCCTTTTGTCCTTATTCTACCGCGCTAAAATTAAATGAAAAGCAAATCTTTTCGAAGATACAAGTCAGATACAAATTTTACTTATGATAGACTGGCGGTAAGTGATGAAAAGTAGGTGATGAATATGAAACGTACGTTGCTGATCGTGGATGATAGCGTCCGCATTAATCAATTGGTGAAAATGAGTCTGCAATCTTTGTATGATATTCGTCAGGCGTATACCGGTGAGGAAGCGGTCGCGATATTAGCTGCCGCCAAAATCGATTTAGTGTTACTAGATATTACCTTACCTGGAATGAGCGGTTATGATGTTTTGCCATATGTCATCGACGCGCAGGTGCCGGTCATTTTCTTGACGGCGAAGACCGAGGTCGATGATGTTGTGCAAGGCCTACAATTAGGCGCGGATGACTACATTACGAAACCGTTCCATTTGGAAGTGTTAAAGGCACGAGTTGAAACAGTATTACGACGAACAGATGGTCAAACCGATGAGATTTTGCATTATGGTGAGTTAACGGTCAACGTGCCCCAGCAAACCGTGCAACGTGATGGACAAACTATCGACTTGACCCATAAGGAATTCGAACTATTGGTTTACTTTATCCGTAACCAAGGGGTTAATTTGACCCGCGATGCGCTTTACCAAGCGTTGTGGGATTTCGCGGATGACGCGAATGACACACGTACGGTCGATTTGCATGTGCAACGACTTCGCAAAAAGTTACAGCTGGCCGATGATATTGTCACGGTATTTAAAGTTGGGTATCGGATGGTGGCCCGATGAAAATATCAGTTAAATTATTTTTATCATTTATTGTGATTATCGTTGCCTCATTAGCGATTAACAGTGTGTTAGTGTTGCACCGTAGCTTTCAAAGTGGCTTGCAGGAGAAAGAAACTAGTACGACCATGTTGAACAAATTAACGGCGCGCCAGGTTCAACAACTAGACTATCAGCAGGTTAAGGGAATCAAGCAGGATCAAGTGGTCAAGTTTGTCGGTGCTACACAAGATAATGTGTTGATTTGGAACCAGCACCGTGACCTAATTTATCATGAAGATGTTGCGACCAATACGGCCAAGCAGATCAAGGTCACAACGTCGAATAAACAGCAAGTACAGTACTTGTTACAAGGTAAAGAAAAAATCGTTGTGGCGACGATTAAGGTCCGCTTATTACGTAAGACCTATTACATTAGCTCGTTTACTAACTTGCATACGGTTTATGTGGCTCAGAAGCGTTTGCTACATGATGTTCAGGTTAATCTATTCGTGATTTTTATTATTGCAGCCGGTGTGGTTTATGTGTTGACGAAACAAATTCTGGTACCAGTGCATAAGTTACGTGGTGCAAGTCGGGCCTTTCAGGCAGAACCAATGACATACCAGCCACTACAGCCAGTGCGGCATGATGAGCTAACTGAGTTGATGATTGATTTCAATCAAATGGCCCACCAAATTCAGGCAATGGTGGCTACGGAACGGCATAATGCAGCCTTTCAAAAAGAATTTGCCAGCCATTTGACGCATGAAATTAATACACCGTTGACGATTATCTTAGGGTATGCCGAATTGATTGCGGCGCCAACGGTTGATGAAACAACCAAAGCTGAAGCAATACGCTATATCGTTGAGGAAAGCACCCGGTTAAAGGAGCTTGGTAGTCGAATTAGCCAGCTTATTCAATATGACCACGTGACGTTGGATACGGCTTGGGTGTCGAGCGATGAAGTGCACGCCAAGGTGACGGATATAGTTATCGGCATCCGGCAACAAGCCACACAACCGATGGATTTTCGCTATGAGACGCCGCAAACGTATCAACTGAACACCGATATGAGTTTATTTGCCGAACTGCTTGTGAACGTGCTAGATAATGCTATCAAGGCGTTACCGGATGCTGGTGGGCGCATTGTCGTCAGTGAGTCGCTGACTTTGGCAGGATTAGAGATACGAATTCAGGATAATGGGCATGGGATTGCAACCGAAAAATTGGGCGACGTGTTTGCCCCATTTGTCACGGGGAGTCAAACGGGAACTGATGATCATCTTGGGTTGGGATTATCCATTGTACAGCGCATAATTGAAGCCCTGAATTGGCAAATTACGTTACAAAATAACAGTGAAGGAGCAGGCGCAATGGTCATCATTCAGATACCGCAAGCGGCCATTAAATCATGAAGCAAAAGCAGAATTTATTAGTGATCATCCTGTCGATGTTGATATTTGCTGGTGTGGTTGGGGGACTGCAATGGTTTGTGGCCTGGCAGGACACCCACTATACGAAACGGTTATCACATGAAGTTGATTACACGTTGCCAAATGCAAAAAATAGTAAGCTGACCAATGCCCAAACATTAGCGGTTATTTTAGATTATCCGAGTGCCATCAAATTCAAAAGCGATGTGCTTGAAGCCGGTGGCCTTAATGTTGAGAGTATCGCACAGCAAGTGACGGGTGTGACACTACCGACGGTTAAAGTGAAATCCGTTGAGAAGCGGGTCTATCATTCTGAAAATGGTCAGGTGGTAACGGCCTTTGCCGTCACAGCAACCGATGAGGATAATGATATTGAGTTTGAATATGTACCAAATAATCAGTTGATTGTTAGTTTTCAATGGATTGGCCAGCACGTTGCAATTGATGAGCAACAGGTTTTACAAAATTGGCAACGAAATATTAAGCTCCCAGTTAAGCATACGGCTTACTTAGCAGATGGTGAAATTAGCCAGATGTATAATAAAACGATTGATTATCGTTTAACACATTCGCAATCAAACCTATTACTGATACCGGTTTAGTTAGGGGTGATACAAGTTAGATACAACTGTTCGTTATGCTAACTCCTGAAAAAGAATTAAGGAGCAAATCATGACAGAGCAGAAGCAAGAATCACGAACGACCCGCCAACGCAAACCACGCTGGGGTCGCATCATTGGGATTACCGCCTTGGTCGGCTTGGTGGTCGTTGGTGGTGGCGCGGCCGCGATGACATGGCGTGCCAAGACCGTGGTGGATCAGACATATGCAGGCACGCATATGAAAAAAGCCCGGGATGTATCGGAAACTGTCAAAGCCGGTAAACCAATTTCAATTTTGATGTTGGGGACAGATACAGGTGAACTTGGTCGTAATGATAAAGGCCGAACGGATTCGATGATGATTGTCACAGTTAATCCAGTTAAGTCTGAGACGACGATTATGTCGATTCCGCGTGATGCGTTGATGGCCATTCCAGGCTATGAATCAACGTTCCCCCAAAAGATTAATGCGGCGTATGAATTGGGGTCAGCCAAAACGGCGATTGAAACCGTGCAAAATTGGCTGAATGTGCCGATTGATTATTACGCTTTAGTCAATATGGGTGGCCTTGAAAAGGTGGTCGATGAAATTGGTGGGGTGAAAGTGAAATCACCACTGACCTTTGGTTATAATCCATACACGGCCCACGATACCCCAGGGTATACGTTCAACTTTACGGCGGGTACGACGAACTATTCCTTCAGCGGTCAAGATGGCGAAACTGTTAAGTACCACACGATGGACGGTAAGACGGCGTTGGCCTTTTCACGGATGCGTTATGACGATCCGCAGGGTGACTACGGACGCCAACAACGTCAACGCATGGTCTTAGAAGCGGTTGTGCAAAAGGCGAAAAAGAATCCAGCTCGCTTGCTAACGAATGGCTTTATGAATTCCTTGTCAAAATCGGTTAAAACTGATTTGACCTTTGGCGATATGACGACAATTGGGACACATTACCTTTCAGCGACGAAAACAATTAAGTCAGACTATATCCGAGGTACTGGGTATAACTTGACTTCTGGTTCAACAGAAGTTGTTTCACGTGCTGAAGAACAACGGGCAACAAATGTGCTGCGTCGTTCTTTAGGTTTGCAGCATAAAGAAACTGGTAACTTGTATGGGGGTGACATCTCAGATGCTGAGATTGCGGCCATTGGCGTGCCAACATTAGCGACACAGACGCAAAACTAGCCCTTTATTTCCCGCTTGCGAACTAACTTACCGTATAATGCGAATATAAGTTAGTGAAAAGAGGCTATAACCATGGGAATTACCATTCAAATTGACGATGCTGCAGTGACGAAGATTGCGGGCGCTATCCGGACGAACATTCCACGTGTTGCACGGACCAATGAAGCAATGATTTTGGCGAACCCTGAATTGTCAGAACGCTTGCCAAAGTTGGCAGCGTTGGCTGATGATGAATTGGTTCGTGGTTACTTGCAGGTCTTTCTGATGTCAGCTAATGACACAAATTTGTTGTTGGATAAGGCGTGGATTGACCAATTCTTGACGATGCAATTGGCAACGGTTGTTGGCTAAAAAATGATTAAAATAGCTCGCATTAATGTCAAAATTCATTGGCGTTAATGCGAGTTTTTTATATGATGCACATTTAGTACGGAAAAACAGTTACAATAAAATAACTATAGATTAGAAAAGAGATTAGGCATGATTACATTAAAATCACCTCGTGAAATCGAAGGCATGCGCCAGTCTGGTGCGATTATTGCTGGTATGCACCAAGGGCTACGCGATATTATTAAGCCTGGCATTTCAACTTGGGAAATTGAAACTTTCAGCCGTGATTATATTGAAAGTCACGGTGGCCGCGCGGCACAGATTGGCTTTGAAGGCTATGAATATGCCACGACTGTGTCGGTTAACAATGAAGTCGCTCACGCATTTCCCCGCAAGCAATTATTCTTAAAAGAAGGCGACATTGTCACAGTTGATACGGTCGTTGATTTGAACGGTTATTATTCAGATTCAGCTTGGACGTATGCAGTTGGCGAAGTGTTACCAGAAGTGCAACGACTGATGGACGTTGCCAAGCGTGCTATGTACATTGGTATTGAGCAAGCGCAAGTTGGTAACCGTTTGGGGGATGTTGGGGCTGCGATTAATGCGTATGTCGAAGATGAAAATGGTTTCGGGAATGTCCGTGACTATGTTGGCCATGGTATTCAACCGACGATGCACGAAGATCCAAGTGTGTTCCACTACGGTGAAGCTGGCCACGGTTTGCGCTTGAAGCCGGGCATGACCATCACCATTGAACCAATGGTTAACATGGGGACGTGGGAAGTTGAAACGTCTGAAGAAGACGGCTGGACAGTGACCACGTTGGACGGTTCATGGTCAGCTCAGTACGAACACGTGATTGCCATTACGGAAGACGGTCCTAAGATTTTGACCAGTCAAGATCCTGAATTTGATGCAAAATATCTTTAAAAAATTAACGGCATTTCCTAAGTGGAAATGCCGTTTTTCTTATGCCTAAAAATAGGTTGTGTTGGCGTTGAAAATCAGATAGAGTAGTTC
>NZ_KQ970392.1:138148-141271 GCF_001579105.1 Weissella sp. DD23
TCGGTCGCAACAAGATTCCCTGACCACGAGTGAGCAGACGGAGGTGCAACTGACAGATGAAATCGCGATGCTGAAGGCCACAGTGCAAGCGCAACAAGACCAGCTACATCAGGCCCAGCAAGCCACAGTCGCCCCGCTTTCTGATCATAACGTGCAAACGATTTTAAATGCCTTAGCTACCCGGATTACGGAGTTAGAACAGGCTAAAGTGGCGGTGCGCCCGGAAGTTGGTGAAGGGGCACCGGCTTTGGCTGAAACAGAACCAGTTGAGATTGCGGCACAACCGGCGCCTCTAACGAACGCTGAATTGCTGCGTCAGTTAATTGCAAATTTAACGGCCAATTCATTGGCGGAATACCATCCTATTGAACGGCTTGTGCAAAAATATAACGATCTGGTTGAGGGGGATGAGCTGACATTATGGACGACGTTACAGGGCCATTTTGTTACTGAAGATGATGATCGGTATTTTGTGGATAACAGTTTCGCGTATCATGAACTCTCAGACGTTGATTGCAATGGTCTTGACGTGACTGATATTGCAGATGGGGAACTGTATTCCGCACGGCAACGGATTGATAGTGACCGAATTGTCTTAATTCGATCACTCCATAAACAATATGAGCGACCAGCCAGTGTTTATAATGACGCTGATTTGCAGCGCTTTGAAGATGCGACTGTCTTGGCGGGTAAGAACGTGCTTATTGTCAGTTGGTGGGGTGAGACAGCCAATCACGCGAAACGTAAATTGGAGAAGATGGGGGCAAATGTGAAGTGGCTCGACACGTCAACCGTCGCCAATAATAAGGTAGCCGATGAAATGCGGAAAGAGTTGTACGATGTCCGGATTGTCGTGTTACGAGGTGCCCATCATGAGACCGTCAACGAAGCCCATCAGTTGCGACGCGAGGGGATGAACATCTTTATTTTAGGGAACCCAGGCACGAGTACACTGGTGAAAGTTACACTGCATGCCACGACATCATAAACGATTAGAAAATTTCTAACTTGCTAATTTTATGTAAAAACCGTAAACTAGTTGGAGTATTAAAAAGTAAATAAATTCGACTTTCCTATCGAGAGTTCAGGGAGGGACTAGACCCTTTGATCTGACGCCAACTTACCCGTTTCGGGCGATGTGGTACTTTCTAGCAGATAGGCGCATATCGATTCAACCCGACATGCCGCCTACGAGTGGTATGTCGGGTTTTTAGTTTTTGAGAGATATTAAGTTTAGGAGATTTTTTACACATGACAGAAAAGCGTTTGTTTACGTCAGAATCAGTTTCAGAAGGCCACCCCGATAAGGTTTCAGACCAAATCTCAGATGCCATCTTGGATGCTGTTTTGGCACAAGACCCACAAGCCCGTACCGCCGTTGAAACATCAGTGACAACGGGTTACGTGAACATCTTTGGTGAGATGTCAACGAAGGCCTATGTAAACATCAACGATATCGTACGCCAAACGTTGAAGCGTATTGGTTACGATGATAAGGATGCTGGTTTCTTGGCTGATGATATCCACGTTGGGATTACGTTGGATGAGCAATCACCAGATATTGCCCAAGGTGTTGATTCAGCAATTGAGCAACGTGAAGACGGTGGGGTTGATCCATTGGACCAAATTGGTGCCGGTGATCAAGGTTTGATGTTTGGTTTTGCAACGAACGAAACCGATGAGTACTTGCCATTGTCAGTTGTTTTGTCACACAAGTTGGTGAAGAAGCAAGCTGAAGTCCGTCGTAACGGTGAGTTGTCATACTTATTGCCTGACGCTAAGGCGCAAGTGACGGTTGAATTGGATGAAAACGACAAGCCAACGCGTATCGACGCCGTTGTTTTGTCAACGCAACACCGTGATTCAGTGACATTGGATCAATTGCGTGCTGACGTGCGCAAGTTCATCCTTGACCCTGTGTTGCCAGCCGACATGGTCGATGACGACACACGTTACTACATCAACCCAACTGGTCGTTTCGTTATCGGTGGACCTAAGGGTGATGCTGGTATGACGGGTCGTAAGATTATTGTTGACACGTACGGTGGATACGCACGTCACGGTGGTGGTGCCTTCTCAGGTAAGGACGCAACCAAGGTTGACCGTTCAGCTGCCTACGCAACGCGTCACATCGCCAAGAACATCGTTGCAGCTGGTTTGGCCGAAAAGGTTGAAATCCAAGTTGCCTACGCTATCGGTGTGGCAAAGCCGGTTTCAGTTAACGTCAACACGTTCGGTACGGGTAAGGTTTCTGATGACGAATTGGTAGCCGCAATCCGTGACTTGTTCGAGTTGCGTCCAGCCGGAATCATCGAGGACTTGGACTTGCGCAAGCCTCGCTACGAAGCAACTGCCGCATACGGTCACTTCGGTCGTCCTGAATTGGACTTGCCATGGGAGCGTTTGGACAAGGTTGACGAGTTGAAGGCATACTTTAACAAGTAATAAATAATGATAGAAGCATTGCGAGTCATTGACTAGCAATGCTTCTTTTTTTGATTGGTCGTTCTTGGTCGGTTTTAATTCGTTTCAAGTCGATTGAAAAGTTTATGGTTTCAGTAGGCTGTTGGAGTCTTCCTGATATGACTGAGCTGTTCAAAAATTTGGAATGTTTTTCTGAGACAGGACTATTGCCTGATCCTCCGTAACCCCCACTATCACCGAACTTTTTGTGTCTTTTTGATACGAGAGTGGGGTGGTCTGATACAATGAAATAAACAACAATGACAGAGGAATAGCAATGGCTAAGAAAACAGCAGAACTAAAAATTGAAGATGCCTTGTGGCAAGCAGCTGATCAACTGCGTGGAAGCATGGACGCTTCTCAATACCGTAACGTGGTATTGGGATTGATTTTCTTGAAGTACGTATCTGATTCTTTTAATGAGAAGTATGAGTCACTAATCAATTCGGATTACCCAGAAGATGCAGAAGACCGTGATATGTATACGGCTGAGAATATCTTTTGGCTACCAAAAGAAGCGCGTTGGGATGTAATTGCTTCGGCCGCAAAGACACCTGAAATTGGTGAGACTATCGACAAGGCGATGGAAGCAATTGAGCGAGAAAACGATCAAATCAAGGGTGTGTTGCCAAAGAATTATGCATCACCAGACCTGGATAA
>NZ_KQ970392.1:142321-148328 GCF_001579105.1 Weissella sp. DD23
AAAACGGATGGCGCAGAAAATACGCAGTGGCATGAGTGGGAGCTTGCGAATGCTGACCGCTTAGCAAGTGACTATGATACGGCATTCAAGGATGTCCCAACGGTTGATGATTTCCGTGTAGCTGGGAACGATCCGCAAAATTACATTAGCGGTATGGGGATTCATCATCGGGAGCGTTATGATAGCGATTTTGATAAACTACAAGCACTAAACTTCAACGCTTTTCGATTCAGCGTGGAATGGGCCCGCGTTGAACCGGAAGAAGGGGTTTATGATGAAAGCGAAATTGTATTTTTAAAGGATTATATTGCCTCAATCAAGTCACACGGGATGACACCGGTCTTGACGTTATGGCATTGGACGATGCCGTTGTGGTTCACTGAAAAAGGTGCCTTTGAAAAGCGTGAAAATGAGCGATACTTTGAAGAGTTCGCGGCATACGTCTTGCAGAAATTGCAAGATGACATTGATATTGTCTTAACGTTTAATGAGTGGAATGTCTATACATTTGCTGGCTATATAGCAGGTGAATGGGCGCCAATGCAGACGTCATTTTTGACAGCATTTAAGGTGGCTTTGCACTTAACGGAAACGCACAACCGCGTCTACGATATTGCCAAAATGATTAAGCCAGCATTCAAAGTGTCGGTGGCTCACAATACGGCTGATTTTATCGCGTTAAACCGAAAGGTAACAACGAAACTCGGTTTGGCTTGGAATCGTTGGCAACGTGACAACTTTTTCTTAGATCGGACATATCAAAAAATGGATTTCTTAGGGCTGAATTGGTATAACGCCGATAGTTATGATGGCTTTACAGTTAAAAATCCTAACGAAAAGGTCAACGACATGGGATGGGATATGCGACCAATTCGCATTGAAAAGACCTTGGTTCGCTTGTACAATCGTTATCAGTTGCCAATTTTAATTACGGAAAATGGTTTAGCTGATGGTGACGATTCAGATCGTGAATGGTGGCTTTCGGAGACCCTGCAAGCGCTGGAAAATGCTGAAAGTGCCGGTGTTGATTTGATGGGGTATCTGCATTGGTCGGCGTTTGATAACTTTGAATGGGATAAGGGGTATTGGCCGCGATTTGGCCTAATTGCAGTTGATTACGAAAACGATTATGCGCGTGACATTCGACAATCAGCACAGTATTATGCAACGCGAATTTTAGAGTATCGAGGTAAGTAGAGAGAATGAATGAGCGACCAATCTCGCGACAATTTTTCTTAATGTATGCCTTGGCGTTTGTTGGCGTGTGGATGGCATTTATCGCACCGACAATGTCAGGATTACAGATTCGAATCGGACAAATTGATCCGGCACATAAAGCGAGTGGCTTAGCGCTCGTGTTGGGGGTTGGGGCTTTATTAGCTTTGGTTAGTAATCCAATTTGGGGACAATTATCAGATCGGCATATGGGTCGTTGGGGACGCCGTAAACCATTCATGTTCTTTGGTGGGTTAGCAGGAACGATGGCATTGTTTGTGCTGCCCCTTATGCAGACCGTTGTGGGCGTTGTGATTGCTTGGAGCGTGGTCCAGTTAGTGTTTAATGCAGCAATTGCAGCGTTACATGCCATCACATCGGATATGTTTCCAGAGTCAGAACGTGGCAAGGCCAGCGTGGCAGTTGGTGTCGGTGGTGGGGTTGGCACGGTGTTGGGTATCGGTCTTAGCGCAGCCCTGGTTAAAACACCAATTTTAATGTTTGGTGTGCCAGCGCTGCTGGGCTTTATTATCTTACTGATCTTTTTAGTGTGGTATCAGGATACACCGCTACAGGAAGCGCCAGTCAGAGCCGGTGTACTAAAAACAGTGCTTGATAGTTACAGCTTTAATTGGCGACAAACGCCGGATTTTGGCAAGCTGTTAACGGGGAATTTCTTCATCTTAATTGGTTTGAACATTATTACGACCTATCAAGTGTATGTGATGTCCGATCGATTAGGGTGGTCAGATGCTAAAGTGGCTAGCATGATTACCGTGATTTATCTGATATCAGGAGCCTCATCGATGGTAGCAAATTACATCGCGGGATGGTTGTCAGATAAATATGCCCGATATCGCGGTTGGATTGTTGGCAGCGCCTTATTGTTAGCAGGGACGGCCACGATGTTTGGCTTTCGACCGGACTTACTAATTTTGGCGGCTGTTTTGGCCGGCTTAGCACAAGGTGCTGAAAATAATGTGGCCTATGCTGCGTTATCGTTAACGATGCCAGACCAGGAAAATGGTGGTAAATGGTTGGGTATTGGTAATATGTCGATGGTCTTGCCGCAATCGATTGCGCCGGCTGTGGCGCCAATTTTGTTGGCAATTGGTAATCAATCAGTTAATTATGTGTCGCTGTATTTGGGCGCCGCAATCATTGCGGTTATTGGCGCTGGTGTCATCATGACCATCAAAAAATTACAATAAAAATGAAGACCTTTTAATTTGACCTGTTGATTTTTTGTGCTACGTCGTATAGACTTATATTTTGTAAGTGAAATGTAGCACACAGACAGTTAGGAGATTTATTCATGACAAAGTACGGTGTAATTGTTGGATCAATTCGTAAGAACTCATACTCACTTGGTGTGGCTGAGGCCCTTGTTGCTGGTTTGCCAGCCGATGCAGAAGTAACGTACTTCGACATCGCAAGCCTGCCTTTGTACAACCAAGACTTGGATGCAAACTCTCCTAAGGAATATGAAGACTTCCGCAAGTTGGTTGCTGAACAAGACGCATTCATTATCGTAACGCCTGAGCACAACCGTTCAGTGCCTGCTGCATTGAAGAACGCTTTGGACATTGCTTCACGTCCATGGGGACAAAATGTATGGGCTGGTAAGCCAGTTTTGCCTGCATCACAATCAATCGCCGGTCTTGGTGGTGTTGTGGCGCACCACGTGTTGCGTAACACGTTGGACTTCTTGGACATGGTTGTTATGCACCAACCAGAACTTTACATTGGTAACACAATGGACTTGGCTGACGAAGGTGGCAAGATCACTAACGAAGGTACAAAGAAGTTCTTGGCTGAATCAGCTGCTAAGTACAACGACTTCGTTTTGAAGGTTCTTGGCTAAAATATAGACTAATGAAATGACGACTCGCAAATCTGCTGGTCGTCATTTTTTGTTTGACCTGATAATTAGCCATAAGGGCCTAATTGCTGTTATGATTGTTAACAATAATTAAGTACAGTTTGGAATGGTGATACATGTTATTAAATGAAATGTTTGATGATTATGGTGAGTTGATTTTATCACCGACTGATTTTGTGAGCCTTGAAGTGTATCACGAACTCATTGATTTAATCACCGCTAAGGATGCTGAAGGGGCCACGACGCTTTTGCAGGATATGCGCGCTGTTAATATATTCTCAACCCGCACGGTGGGGATGTTATTTGAAGATGCTGCTAAGAAATTTGATGTGACAATTAACCAAGTCGATGGGTTAATTATTATGACGTTGGGTACTTTGGTAGCGCCGTTTGTTTCTGAACGGGCAATGCAAAATGCCGGCCTAGAGTGGTCGGTGGCTGACGGTGAAGCGCGTATTACGGTAACGTTGGATGATTTAGTTGCCCAACAAGTAAGTGTCTATACAGTTTTTGCTGAATTAGCTGATCCGGTGACCCGCCCTAAGAAATTACTGCCAAAGTTTTTCCGGGCAGTTGTTGATGAAGTGCCAATTAGTTACCAGGCTGCATTGATAGATTTGCAGGAAATGAAATTTGAGTTGATTGGGCAGTTGCCAGCAGAACGGCAGACAACGGTCACATCACAACCAGACGAAATTGATTATCGTGAGGACGCACGGCCATTTAAATTTGTTGATTATGATCACATGATTGACTATTCGTTTTTACTCAATGATGCGGGCCAACGGGTGGCTTTGTACCGGTTAGATAGTGGCGAATTTGTGGCGATGGTCCCAACTCAGGATGAGACCGCGCGAGCATTAGCAGTTGAATATAAGGGGCAAATGATGCCGGTTGCGGCAGCGTATGTTGAAGAACACGGACGTCGCATTAACTAACAAAAAGCAGATCTTTCGATGACGAAAGGTCTGCTTTTTGTTAACCACGTTACTTAAAAACGTTGCTATATAGGCGTTTCCGGCCGATTGTTTTGTTGCAAAATGAAAAATTATCAGATATGATGAAATTATGTTGTGAAAGTAATCAATGGGGGACACGTCATGAATCAAGGGATTTTATTACCAGAATCAACGGTACAATTTGTCACGAAACAAGAATTTGAATCATTCAAGCAACGAGAATTTACGAAGCTACAACAGGATGTAACAGAACTACAACGTGATGTGCATGATGTTCAGAAGGACCTGCACGATGTTAAAGATGATGTCGCAGCCATACAGACGAAAATGAACGGTTTCGGCGAAGATATGGCAGTACTGCGCTCCGATAACCGTGCGATTAAATGGTTACTTGGTCTTGGTGTTGTGCTACCGGGCTTGACGTTTATTGTGCGGCAGCTTGTCGAAATGGTAACGTACTAAGGCTAACCGACTACGTGATGAATATTCCACCGTGCATTCAGGTATAATGGATAGTGGAAATTAATTTGAGAATCACGAGATAAAAAATATGAGCAATACAGTTATTCCGGTAAAGCTCGGCGAACAGTACGAAGGCACTGTTGTCGACGTGCTTTACACGGGGGTTGGGGTCATCATGGTGGATGATTACCCAATCCATTTGGAGAACGCCTTTGAAGGCGAGAAAATTCGATTTGAAGTGACACAAGTCAACCGTAAATTTGGACGTGCCAAGGTCGTTGAAATTGAAGTTGCCTCACCAGATCGTGTCGATTCAGGCAAAGATTACTTGCTTGAAGCGGGCATTGCACCCTATGTTAACTTGGCTTATGATGCCCAACTACGTTTGAAGCAACAACAAGTGCAGAAGTTGTACAAGGCGGTTGGCATTGATGTTGACGTGGCGCCCACAATTGGGATGGATAACCCCACACACTACCGTAATAAGACGGTTGTGCCAGTGAAGTACGTTGATGGGAAATTAACGACCGGTTTCATTAAAAAACGTACACCGGGCGATATTGTGCCATTGGATGATTACTTTGTTAATGACGAAAAAATTGATCAAATCATTGGCATTGTCAGGGATATTCTTGATGCGCACAAAGTATCAGTCTTTGATGACGACACACAAGAAGGTGAAATGCGATATATCATGGTTCGCCGTGGCTACTATAGTCACGAGGTGATGGTGGTGCTAGTCACGCAAACGCCAACTTTGACCGATGAAGACGCAATTGCTGCTGATATCGCTGCTGCCGTGTCAGGTATTAAGAGCATTATTTTAAACCACAATCCGCGTAGTTTACATGTGTTGACTTCTGGTGATAATCGCACATTGTGGGGGGCAGATGCCATCCACGATAAGTTGCTGGACATTGATTTTGAAATCGGGCCAAATTCGTTCTACCAGGTTAACCCACAGACGACTGAAGTGTTGTATGACATGGCAGCCACAAAGGGTGAGTTGAAAGAATCGGATACGGTTATCGACGCATACTCAGGTATTGGTACCATTGGATTAACAGTGGCCGACCGTGTCGACAAAGTTTTAGGTGTGGAAGTTATCGAACGTGCCGTTATTGACGCGCAAAAGAATGTCGCAAACAACAACGTGCAAAATGCAGAGTTTGTGACAGCAGACGCACCCGAGCAAATGCAAAAGTGGAAAGATGGCGGTCTTAAGCCGGATGTCATCTTCGTTGATCCGCCTCGTCGCGGCTTGACGGAAGAATTACTTGATGCGGTGGCTGATATGAACCCCGACCGGTTTGTTTACGTCTCATGCAACCCCGAGACGATGGCGCGCGATGCTCGTTATCTAATTGATAAGGGCTTCCGTATTAAGGGTGATATCCAACCGTTGGACCAGTTCCCACAAACTGCGCACGTTGAAGCGGTGGCAGTGTTTGAACCAATTGAAAAGTAAAAAATAACGCCTAGATGCAAT
>NZ_KQ970392.1:148348-150942 GCF_001579105.1 Weissella sp. DD23
TTTTTTAACGACGTTGAACAAGCAAAGCAGTTTCGCCAGTCAAAATGTCTTCGTACTTGTGGACATTGTAAGAATCGGTTGGTAATTGTGCCACATATTCTTGTGCCGCAACTAAGTTAGCTGGGTTATCTGATAGCAACAAAACCAAACCGTTTGTCTTCAACACCATTAATAACATCTTAACGGTGTTCGTTAGGGTTGTGGCATCCATAGTTTCATCGACTTGAAACAATGCAGCCGCAACGGGTGTTGTTGGTTCCAGGTAGTTCGTAATGGCAGAAAAATCCTTGCTGATAAGTTCAACGCGATTGTGCAAACCACTCAAAAATAGTGAGGTTGCGACGTCATCAATTTCAGCTTTGACATCTGAAAAGGCCAATACCTTACCGGTGTCGCCAACACGGCTAGCCAAGAAACGCGTGATATCACCGTGACGAATGGTGGCGTCAATTGCCAAATCGCCGGGGACTAAGTATTCGTTAAGCGTGATTTGCGCTAGGTTCTGGGTTGATCGCATGTTCGAAAACCTCTCGTGTTCGATATTTAAAAATAAGTTCCTTAGACATAATCAAAAAGAAAACGCCTAAACTAAAGCCGGCCAAGACGTCGGACAAGTAGTGCACGCCTAAGTAGACACGGCTAATGGGGATAGCGAAAACCAACGCGCCAAAGAGTGTCATGAAGGCGTAGCGCAATTGGTCCTGCTTCTTTAGATAGTAGTGAACTAAAACTATCAATGAACCATATAGTAACACAGCATTTAGTGCATGCCCGGATGGGAAGGAATAGCCACCTTGTGCAATGACATGATAAATGTCAGGACGGGGACGATGAAAGATATGTTTCATTAACATCATTACGCCAAGACCAAAGACACCGACATTGACGACCATAAAGACAGCAACGTCAATTTTACGGATTAGCAAGGCAATAATGGCGGTGATGGCCATGACCAAGGCGGTCCATTTTGTATTACCACCACGGGTGATGTTACGGAAAAACCAAGACCGTTCAGGGGTTAGGGGTTCACGAATGTGTTTGAACCCAAATTGGTCAATCCAATCGATATAGCCCAGGTGGTGTGTATAACCAAACGCTAAAAAGATAAACATCAGCAAACCCGCAATTGCGACACCAAGTTGCAGGTAGTCGAATTTACGCATTTGGGACATATGCGACAGCTCCTTTCACATTAAAAATTTCATAAACTCAGTCTATCACAAAATGACGTCTCAATTCGGCTGAATGTTCGAGTGGTTAACCCCGCTTGTTCATTGAAATAAGGCGGTTTTTTTGTTAAAGTTAGAACATTAAAGTGAGGTTATCGATAATGGCATATCAACACAAAGAAGTAGAAAAGAAGTGGCAACGCTTCTGGGAAGAGAATCAGACCTTTAAGACGTCATCAGACCACTCAAAGGAAAAGTTCTTTGCAATGGACATGTTCCCATTCCCATCAGGACAGGGACTGCACGTTGGACACCCAGAGGGTTACACGGCAACTGATATCGTTTCACGTATGAAGCGTATGCAAGGGTTTAACGTTTTGCACCCAATGGGATTCGACGCGTTTGGTTTGCCTACTGAAGAGTACGCAATTAAGACGGGTGAAGATCCTCGTGTTGTGACGGCAAAGAACGTTAAGAACTTCCGCCGCCAAATGAAGACGCTTGGGTTGTCATATGACTGGTCACGTGAGGTTAACACGACGGACCCTAAGTACTACAAGTGGACGCAATGGATCTTCGAACAATTGTACAAGAAGGGTTTGGCCTACGAAGATGAAATCATGGTTAACTGGGCCCCTGATTACAATGGTGGTACGGTTGTTGCCAATGAAGAAATCATTGATGGTAAGACGGAGCGTGGTGGCTTCCCAGTTTACCGTGTCCCAATGCGTCAATGGGCATTGAAGATTACGGCTTACGCGGACCGTTTGTTGGAAGATTTGGATGATGTAGATTGGCCAGATGCTATCAAGGAACAACAACGTAACTGGATTGGTCGTTCAATCGGAGCTTCTGTTAACTTCAAGGTGAAGAATTCAGATGCCGAAGTTGAAGTCTTTACAACGCGTGCTGACACGTTGTTTGGTGCGACATACCTTGTGTTGTCACCAGAACATGCGTTGGTATCAGAAATTGTTTCTGACGACCAAAAGGAAGCTATCGAAGCCTTCAAGAAGTCAATTGCTTCAAAGTCAGATTTGGAGCGTACAGACTTGAACAAGGATAAGGCCGGTGTCTTCACTGGTGCATACGCCATTAACCCAATGAACGGCGAAGAATTGCCGATCTGGATTGGTGACTATGTCTTGGCGTCATACGGAACGGGTGCTATTATGGCAGTTCCTGCGCACGATACGCGTGACTACGAGTTTGCGAAGAAGTACGACTTGCCAATGCGCCAAGTATTGGCTGGGGGCGATATTGCCGACGAAGCCTACACAGGTGACGGTGAGCACATCAACTCAGGTTTCTTGGACGGCATGGGTAAGCAAGAAGCTATCGACAAGGCGATTGCTTGGTTGGAAGAACAAGGTGTTGGTCACAAGCAAGTTAACTACCGCTTGCGTGACTGGATCTTCTCACGTC
>NZ_KQ970392.1:151510-160453 GCF_001579105.1 Weissella sp. DD23
TTTGGCGTTTGTTCATTGATGATGATGACAAGTTGCGTGATCACATTACAACGGTTAACGACCACAAGTTGGACAAGATTTACAACGAGACGGTCAAGAAGGTAACGGATGACTATGAAGGTCTCCGTTTCAACACGGCTATTTCACAAATGATGATTTTCATCAACGAAGCTTACAAGGCTGAAAACTTGCCAGTTGAGTATGTTGAAGGCTTCATCAAGTTGTTGAACCCAATTGCGCCACACATGACGGAAGAATTGTGGAGTTACTTGCACAAGGATGAATCTGTTACGTACGCTGCTTGGCCAACGTTTGATGAATCTGCTTTGGTTGAAGATGAAATTGAAATCGTCTTGCAAGTTAACGGTAAGGTGCGTGGTCGTTTGACGATCCCAGCCGATGCTGATCGTGACAAGATGACAGAACTAGCGCTTGCTGATGAAGCAGTGCAAAAGCAACTCGATGGTGGCCAACCTAAGAAGGTAATCGCGGTCCCTGGTAAGTTGGTTAACGTCGTTTTGTAAAAAATAACATGTCAGGTTTCAGGACATGACATGATACTTTTTATTCAGAAGTGACTATACTTAGGAGGAACACTCAAATTGTGGGTGTTCCTCTTTTTTTATGCCTTTGGTAGAGGGGAGGGTGCAGTATGAAGCGTGTACTCATGGCGATAGAAAATTTGGGACTTGGCGGCATGAAACGAGCTGCGACAGTGGTTGGTAATGCGATGACGGCATTTGCGGATGTACAGTACTATCAACTGGCAGACGTGCCTTCTTATTATGAGTTAAAAGGCCGTTTAGTCCCGGCCAAGCATCCAGTGATGCCCGAAAATGGGGCCGCGCCATTAACCCGTTATGCGGTGCAAATGGCCGATTTGGGGGATGTTTTAATAACTGAAAAAATTGATGTGCTAATTGTAAATGCGGGTATTTTGACAAGCTTTATTCCCTATCTTAAGACGCGGGCGCCGCATGTGCAGATGATTGCTTGGATGCATAATAATATTGATACGTACTTTAATCAGTATTATCGTGAGATGCAACCTGAATTTGTAGCCGGAGTGAAGGCGGCCGACGCGGTCGTTGCTTTAACAGAATCAGATTTAGCTGGCTTTCAAACAGTCACTGATCGGGCGATTAAAATTTGGAATCCGGTTACGATGCCCATTGTGGGCCAGGCTGATGTGACGAGCCACAAAATTGCGTTCACGGGTCGCATTGCTATCCAACATAAAGGCATTGATATCATGTTAGCTGTCGCGCAATACTTGCCTGATGATTGGCAGATTGTCATTGCTGGTGATGGTACGCCGACGGATGTCGCGGAGTTCAAGCGATTGATTCATGCTAATCATGCGGAAAATAAAGTCGTGTATCGTGGCGCGCTCCATGATGAGGCGTTAGCCGAGCATTATCGGCAGGCCTCTATCTTTTTGGCAACGTCACGATGGGAAGGGCTACCGCTGGTTTTGGTTGAGGCAATGAGCTTTGGCTTGCCAATTGTGTCGACGGATAACACCGGGGCAGTTGAAATCCTTGAAGGTGGTGTGTACGGTGAGCTAGCCACGAAGGACGCAACAGCCATCTGGCATCGATTGGAACCACTGCTACACAGTACGGAAATGCGACGTGTGCTGTCCTCAAAGTCATTAGCCCGTGCCAAAGACTTTGCGACCGGACCGATTATGGCAAAATGGCAACAATTAATTGAATAGAAAATCATGCCCGTTGTTTCGGATTTACTTTGACTCTACAAACAACGGGTTTTCTTGTGTATAATAGTAACTTAGGTAAGTTTTGGCGCTATAGTTCAACAGGATAGAACAAGGACCTCCTAAGTCTTAGATCACAGTTCGAGTCTGTGTAGCGTCATTGAAAGTAGTATCGATTATAGTAGTGACTACTGTGACAAACGAAAGGGGACGGTCAAGAAATGGCTGACGATAAATCATCCAATTACGAAGAATCACCATTCCGTCGTGACATTACGTTTGAGGAATTGGCGGCTTTATTAAACGGTGCAACAGTTGATGATATCTTCGAAGCCCGTGATGAGCAGAAAGAGGCACAACATGATTCAGCCTCGGCGAAGTTAGAGCCACGATCAGTGACCGAAGTTGTAACCCGTCCGGAAGGCGTCTCAACGTTCAAAGTACATGAGGTGCCTGATACGTTCGCCCGTGAAGCAAGTGTGAAGCCAGATTCGATTGAGGAAACCCATACGGATGAGGCCGCAGCTGTTCAGCCAGTGACGGCTAAGGCGGTAACCCCGTCGGATATTATGACAGCTGAACCAGCCACCGTAGCTGAAGAGGTTGTACCAGTGAAGCCACCAGTTACAAAAACTGTGACTCGTCCTGAACCTGCGTACACGGCAGAAAGTGTTCCTGAAGAATCGACGCCAGCTATGGCTGATGAAATTGAAACCGTACCAGAGCTAGAAGCCGACTTCATTGATGATGAGAATGCGGCATCACGTATGTTACGTGGCTCGGCATGGATGACCATCGGTAGCTTAGCTTCCCGTGTATTAGGGGCCTTGTACATTATCCCCTGGGTTGCAATGATTGGAAATCTGTATTTCACATCAGCGAACTCGTTGTTTGCCCAAGGTTATCAAATTTATAGTGTGGCCTTGCTAATTGCAACGGCTGGTCTGCCGAACGTCTTGGCACGCTTGGTTGCGGAATATGGCGCATCTCGCCAATATGGGGCAGTGAAGCAAGTCTTCCGGCAGGCCTTACAACTGGGAGCCATCCTGGGAATCGCATCTGGGGCGGTGCTCTACTTCTTAGCCGGCGTGCTGTCACAAGGTGATCCAAATGTGATTCCAGTCATTCGCTCATTGGCTGCCGCGGTGGTTATTATTCCGGCGCTTTCAATGTTGCGGGGTTACGTGCAGGGATTTGAGTTCATGGGCTTGTCGGCTATGTCACAGTTCATTGAGCAGCTTGTACGTGTGATTTACATGCTTGCTGCGACGTATTGGATTATGATCGGCCACCATGGTAATTGGATTGATGCAACGGTCCAGTCAACGTTTGCTGCTTTCTGGGGTGCGTTAGCTGGAATTGCAATTCTGGTATACGGCATTTGGCGTCGTCGTCAATTCTTTGCAACACAACTTGCAAATGCAGTACCAGCACCAGACTTCAATCCTCGCGCAGTGATGCTCCGCATGGCGCGTCAATCAGTGCCAGTTATCTTTGCTGGCTCAGCAATTTCACTGGTGCAAGTGATTGATCAATACACATTCTTCCGCATTATGAATCACTTCACGTCAGTTGTGAACCATGCGCAACAAGCGATGTTTTCACAATTTGCGTTTAATTCAAACAAGCTAATTATGTTGGTTGTGTCATTGGCAGTCGGTATGGCCGAAACAGCTTTGCCAATGCTAGCGCGTGCCCATGAAATTGGGGATCGCGACAACATTAACAACCAAATTCAATTTGCGTTTAAGTTGTTGGCGTTTGTGATGATTCCGGCCTCACTTGGCATGGCAGCTGTGGCACGTCCACTTTATATTGTGTTCTATAACACGGCTGATTTAACGAATGGTACGCTGGTGTTGCAATTCGCTAGCTTCACGGCAATCTTGCTGGGCGCTTACATGGTTGTGTTGGCGTTATACCAAGGATTGCATGATTTGCGCTATACCGTTAAAGTGCTGATTTTGATGCTGGTTTTGAAGTTCGCTTTACAAGTGCCATTGACCATTTGGTTGTATGGTATGGGACCGCTGGTCTCAACGGCCTTGGCCTTTATTGTCGGATTAGCGATGTCAATTCGTCGTTTGACGAAGCGCTTTGATATTAGTTGGGCACCATTTAATTACTCAGTAATGATTATCCTATTCTGGAGTCTGGTGATGTACATTGTGGTTGCACCGGTCGTTGGCACGTTAGGTTACTTTGTGTCAGATGGGAAAATCCCACAACTTATCTTGTTGATTGTTGGTGGTTTGGTCGGTGCCGTGATTTACGGTATTGCCATGCTAAAGACACATGTTGGTGAGGAAGTGCTTGGCGCACGGGCAACAAGTTTAGCTCATAAATTACATTTGAAATAACAGAAAACGAACTAGCGATTATCGTTAGTTCGTTTTTATTTGTGTTTAATTTAAGTTTTACACAGGTTTCTGTGGATATTATTGTGGATAAAACTGTTAGTTTGTGGATAACTTTGTATAACCGGTGGATAGTGTTTAGTCTTTTCAACAGGTTACCCACAGTGCCGAATTATTAAGAGGTTCGCGTGGTTTTTGTTAATTTACAGGTAGATAGCGTATAATTTAGAGTATTGAAATTCTAGTTAAGGGACATAAGTGAGAAGATATGACACGATCATTTGAACAATTGACGGAGGCCCAATTTGATGACTTTGCACAAGGTCATCAGGCCGGTAGTTACTTGCAAACTAGTGCTCAAGCACGTTTGCTCGCACGCCGTGGCTGGCAAACGACATTGGTAGGGCTGGTAGAAGACGCAACGGTTGTGGCTGCCGCCGTACTAGCTTGGATTCCAGTGCGCATGGGTAATCTTTTCCAAATCGATGGTGGGATGCTAATTGATTACAGCAATCAGGCGCTTGTAAATGAGTTTGTGGCTGGTGTTGAAAAGTTTGCTAAGTCGCACAGTGGCTTGTTCTTGCGTGTCGTGCCCAATGAAATTTACCGCCGTTATGATGATGAGGGGGTTCAAATCGGCGCAGCTAACGAAGCGCCAATGACAACCTTAACTGCTGCAGGCTTCAAGCACACACCAGCCCCTAAGGGATGGACAACGAACGCTTCGCCATCATGGCAATATGTGAAGGACCTGACGCCAGTGCTAGCAGCTGACGATGCCGACAAGGCGTTACGTCAATCTTTTGCCAAGGATGGCAAGTACTACCTTAAGAAGACGGATCAATTTGGTATCAAGTTGCGTCGCTTAGGCCGTGAAGATTTAACGGACTTCAAAGCATTGACGCAACACACAGCTGATCGTTTGGATTATCACGATAAAGATTTAGAGTTCTATCAAATCGTCTTTGATGAATTTGGTGATGATGCCTACTTTGTCTTCGCAGAAATGGATTTTCCAGCTTACATTGCTGGCCAAGAAGCGGCACGTGATCACTTAGCTGAAGTTGTGGCGGATTTGGATGCCCGCATTGCGGAAAAGCCTAATTATAAGAAGTTGCAACGCCAACGTGCGGAATATGCGGATCAACATAAGCAACACGAAAAGCGCATTGCCCAAGCGCAGGTCGAACGTGAGAAGGCCGGCCAAGATGTTGTGGTCATCGCGGGTTCATTATTCTTGGCAACCGCTAACGAAATGATTTACTTGTATTCAGGTACTTACGACGAGTACAAGAATTTCTATGGGCCATATGCTGTCCAAGAGTATGCCTTTAAGCAGGCAGTTGCACGTCACATTCCACACTATAATTTCTATGGTATTTCTGGTGTGTTTGATGGATCAGACGGTGTACTTGGCTTCAAGCAAGGCTTTGCCGGTTTTGCTGAAGAAAAGGTGGGAACTTTCGTTAAGCCAATCAATGGCCCTAAGTATGCGATTTACAGTTTGTTGAAGAAATTAATGGGTCGTTAAGACACACAAAAAGGCACCTTCGCCGAAGGTGCTTTTTTTGTGTGGTCGGTTACTTTCGAAAGAACCCCGACCGCCATAAAATAACAGTGGTAATGCTCATCAGAATTAGAGTTAAAATAATTGTGATAATCCAACCCATTGGGGTGTGCGTGAAGGGTAATGAGACGTTTTGGCCAAAGAACCCTGACACAATGTTAGGGACCGTCAATACGATTGATGAAACTGTCAGTAATTTCATAGTCCAATTCAAATTAGAATTTGCCAAATTAACGAACGCATCTGAGACGCTATTGGTCACGAGCTGTGATAGTTCACCAGTATCGATGGCTTGTTGTAATTCGACGGTAACGTCATCAATGCGTTCAGCCTGATGGTCAGTTAATTGCACCGTTTTGCGCGCTTTGTATGAACGCAGTAAATCGCGGTCAGTATGTAGCGAATTAAGTAAATAAATTAAATCGGTTTGCAAATCCATCAATTGGTCGATAGTCTTTTGGGTTTGCTTGGTTTTACGGATCTCACTTTGAATTGGCGTGCGCCGACGGTTGATTTCCAAAATTGCCGACATAAATTTAGACGACAGTAGCTCGGCGCCGTTTAGAATGACGTCTAATGGCGTTGCGTGGTCAGGTAATGGTCGGCGACTCACTTCGGTACCACTGAGATAGTTATCCACATAATCAGTTTCGGGACGCGTAAAGGTGAACAACCGCTTTTGGTCATTGCTAAAGAGCATGCCAATTGGCTCGGTTGTGGCCCGGGTTGAGGTTGGCGTCACCACATCGAAAATGATTAAGGTTAAATCAGCATCTTCGTCGTACTCCATTCGGGCGCTTTCGTAGGGGTCAACAGCATAACTAAGTAATTCATTGGGAATGAGCTGGTCGGTTGTGAGCCATGATCGCTCTTCGGGTGTCATATCATGTACTTGATACCAGATGAAATCTGGGAACGTTGTCTTTTGTGTAATCATAGTAACTTTAGTATACGGGCTTAGCATATGCTTCTCAACAATTTGTGAGAGAAAGTTTGACGGATTTAGGATAAAGGTTTGACGCACTTTGTTTTTATCGGTATACTAGTAAAGTTATCGATAACATAAATGGAGGAAATGATCATGGCTGTTCAATCACCATATAACTCATGGGCTCGTAAGCGACCAACATCACACGATTCTGCAAAGAAGGCTCGTGTGGCTGAAGTTGTTAACATTCAACAATGGGCCAAGGGTAAGGCTGAATTGGAGTCAAAGTAATTTGACGACATCAGTAGCTTACTGAAAAACCGCGTTAAACGTAGATATACGTTAACGCGGTTTTTATTTTGCCTGTTTAAGCAATATTACAAGGCATCCAAGCCTTTTGTCATGTCGGCAATCAAATCATCGATATCTTCAATGCCGACTGAAATACGAACCAATTCATCCTTAATGCCGTTAGCTAAACGAATGTCGCGCGGAATTGATGCATGGGTCATGATGGCTGGCACTTCAATCAAAGATTCAACACCACCAAGTGACTCAGCTAATAAGAAGACATCCAAATTCTCGACGAACTGCTTAACGTCCAGCCCGGGCTGCA
The DNA here is from genome assembly GCF_001579105.1 of Weissella sp. DD23. Taxonomy (NCBI): domain Bacteria; kingdom Bacillati; phylum Bacillota; class Bacilli; order Lactobacillales; family Lactobacillaceae; genus Weissella; species Weissella sp. DD23. The sequence continues at coordinate 158,696 of NZ_KQ970392.1, forward strand.
GCTCAATTGACATCATGCCACCGAACCCGCGCATTTGACGACGTGCAATTTCGTAGTCTGGTGTGCCAGGCAAGCCAGGGAAATAAACCTTGGCTACCTTGGGGTGATTGTTTAAGAATTCGGCTAATGCCATGGCGTTTTCATTATGACGCTGTACTCGCAAAGCCAATGTTTTAATTGAGCGTTGGACCAAGTATGAATCTTGGGGTGACAAAACTGCACCAATTGACATTTGAATAAACTTAATTCGTTCAGCCAATTCGGCGTCCTTCACAATGACGAAGCCAGATAATACATCGGCGTGACCACCTAGATACTTTGTGCCGGAGTGAATAACGACATCGGCACCTAGGTCTAAGGGGTTTTGATTGTAAGGCGAGGCGAACGTATTATCCACGACAGCAATGGCGCCAGAATCGTGAGCAATGCGGGCTGCTTCGGCGATATCGGTTACGTGCATTAATGGATTTGATGGTGATTCCAAATAAACCATTTTCGTCGTTGGCTTAATCGCTTCTTGTAAAGCCACACTGTCAGCGGTATCAACGGCCGTAAACGTAATGCCCAAATCCGTTAAAATCCGATTAACTAAGCGGAAGGTGCCGCCATATACATCGTTGGCCATCACAATGTGGTCGCCGGCTTTCAATAAACTCATTGTGGCATGAATCGCTGCCATACCAGATGAAAAGGCAAACCCATCTGTTCCGTTTTCAATGGCTGCCATCACTGATTCCAAAGCGAATCGGGTAGGGTTTTCACCACGTGTATACTCGTATTTTGCATGACCACCAAGTGTCTGTTGGTGATAAGTTGACGTCTGATAGATTGGCGTTGTAATAGCACCCGTGTAGGGATCTTCTTGTGTCCCGCCGTGAATGACCTTTGTTTCAAACTTCATATTCGAGTCCCCTCTTTTTCTACAAAACAAGCCGACAAATTTGTTAAACTTATTGTAAATGTCAGCTGAGATTTCAGCGAGAAAAAGGGGCATCAATACGCCGTTGTCCAGAATGCTATAATTGTAATCACATATAAAGTAGAAAGAGTTAAATCTGATGAGTTATAAATTCCTTGAGCCTTTTAAGTTGGCGAACGGTGTTGAAATTAAAAACCGTGTTGTTTTTCCACCAACAACTTTGCGATCATCATTTGCGACGGGTGTCGTGACAGATGATGAGGTGAATTACTACAAGATGCGGGCTGGTGGCCCGGGCTTAGTTATTGTCGAAATGGCCTACGTATCGATGGCTGGTAAGACCTATGTTGGCCAAATTGGGGCGGATGTCGATGAGAAAATTCCAGGCCTGAAGAAAATTGCGGATGCCATTAAAAACCGTGGCTCAGTCCCTGTTTTGCAGCTATCATTTGGTGGTCGTATCGCCCAAACGGCTGCTGTTTTGCACGATGATGTTATCGGCCCTTCAGATGTACCAGGTCACCAACCAGGTATGGCAACGCCACGACCAATGACCGATGCCGAAATTCGCCAGAGTATTGCTGATTTTGGTGAGGCAACACGCCGGGCAATTGCAGCTGGGTTTGCTGGTGTGGAATTGCATGGGGCCAATATGTATGCGATGCAACAGTTTTTCTCAGAACACGCTAATCAGCGGACGGACGAGTGGGGTGGTGATTTAGCTGCACGTATGCAATACGGGTTGGCTGTTTTAGATGCGGTTGTTGCTGCACGGACCGCGTATGCGGATGACCAATTTATTATTGGGTACCGTCAATCACCTGAGGAACCAACAACGC
>NZ_KQ970392.1:160622-172878 GCF_001579105.1 Weissella sp. DD23
ATCAGTCTTTGGCAATGGCCCAAGAAATTATCAAGCGGCCAATTTCTTATTTCCACATTTCATTGAAAGATGCTTTCCAGACGCCGTTTATGAACAAGGAAGACCAAGAGCCGTTGTACGCGAAGTATAAGGCCATTTTGGGTAATATTCCGTTGATTGTAGCTGGCTTGTTGCGCACGCCAGAACAGGTTGAAGCACTTGTACAAGCAGGTGTCGATGGTGCGGCGATTGGGCGTGAGTTGATTGTCGATCCTAACTGGGTACAAAAGGTGACTAATCAAGACGAAAAGGGTATTCGGTACGCTATTTCAACAAGTGATTTTGACATGTTGGGTATTCCTGAACCATTGCGTTTCTGGTTATTAACGCGTTTCAAGAAGGGACTTGTTGTCTCAACAGATGAGCAATTTGATCCGCAAGTGCCGTGGGCATACTATCGAGGTTAATGATGGCAGATAAATATCCAACAGCAGAATTAATTGGCGTTGTGATGACGCAAAGCAACAGTGGTGCATTTGAGCCTAAGGAGAATCCACTCACGCCGGCTGATTTTCACAGCTGGCGTATTGGCAAGCACACGAAGGGAAAACTCGGTAAGCCAGGTCAACTATTTTTGACGGAAAACAACCTCACTGTGATGTTAGTTGAAACCAAGAAGCTAGCCTTTAAAGATCGGCACGACATCACACCGATGGGTCGGTTTATGACGACAACAGCTTCAGATGAAGTAGTGACGTCCGTATTGGCACAATATTAAATAAGCATAAAGAATGTCGGACAGTAAGTTGTTCGGCATTTTTTATTGCGCAAATTCATTTACCAATCAAGGCGTATTAACTTAGCTGAATTTTGTATATGGGATAAACAATTTCACAATTAATTCACCAACACTTTTTATTTTGACTTTAAACTAATGAGGACTAAACTTATAGTCAATCGAGGGATAGAGATAAAACTTTGGAGGAAAATAAAACATGGCAACTGCAGATTTTGGTGTTGTTGGTTTGGCCGTTATGGGTCGTAATTTGGCTTTGAATGTTGAGTCACGTGGTTACACGGTGGCTGTTTACAACCGTTCAAGCGCTCGTACTGAAGATTTGGTACAAACGCACTCAGACAAGAAGTTTGTACCAGGTTATACTGTCGAGGAATTCGTGAAGTCAATTAAGGCCCCACGTCGTATCTTGTTGATGGTTAAGGCTGGTGCCGGAACTGATGCCGTCATTGAAGAATTGCTACCTTTCTTGGAAAAGGGTGACATTTTGATTGATGGTGGAAACACGTTCTTCGAGGATACAATGCGTCGTTCAGAGAAGTTGGCCCAATCAGGCATCAACTTCATCGGCATGGGTGTATCAGGTGGTGAATTGGGTGCCTTGCAAGGTCCTTCAATGATGCCTGGTGGCCAACGCGACGCTTATGATTTGGTTGAGCCAATCTTGAAGGAAATTGCTGCGAAGGCACCTGAAGATGGCAAGCCAACGGTTGCTTACATCGGACCAAATGGTGCCGGTCACTACGTCAAGATGGTCCACAACGGTATCGAATATGGCGATATGCAATTGATTGCTGAGTCATACGACTTGTTGAAGCGTTTGTTGAAGTTGGACAAGGATGCTTTGGCAGGCACATTTGCTGAGTGGAACAAGGGTGAGTTGGACTCATACTTGATTGAAATCACGGCGGACATTTTGACACGTGATGATGATTTGGGTTCAGGCAAGCCAATGGTTGATATGATTTTGGACCGTGCTGGTAACAAGGGAACTGGAAAGTGGTCATCACAATCAGCCCTTGAAGTTGGTGCCCCACAATCATTGATTACGGAATCAGTTTACGCGCGTTACATTTCAGCAATGAAGGACGACCGTGTGGCTGCTTCTAAGGTTTTGGCCGGTCCTGAGTTTAGCTTTGAAGGGGATGTAGACGCGACGGTTGAAGACATCCGCGAAGCATTGTACTTTGGTAAGATCATGTCATATGCACAAGGTTTCGACCAATTGCGTATGGCCTCAGATCACTATGACTGGGATTTGCAATACGGTGAGTTAGCTCAATTGTGGCGCGCTGGTGCGATTATTCGTGCCCGCTTCTTGCAACGTATTACAGATGCTTACGACAATGAAGCCGGTTTGCACAACTTGTTGTTGGATCCATACTTCAAGGATGTTGCCGAGAAGTATCAAGCAGCAGCCCGTCGTGTGATTGCTTTGGCAACGGCAGCTGGTGTACCAGTACCATCATTGTCAGCAGCGGTTGCTTACTTTGACTCATACCGTTCTGAAGTGTTGCCTGCTAACTTGATTCAAGCGCAACGTGATTACTTCGGTGCGCACACTTACGAGCGTACGGATAAGCCAGCTGGTGAGATGTACCACTACTCATGGTATGAAGAAGCTTAATCTCGTTAATAGTTAATATTAAAAACAATTAATCTCAAAAACTAAGGGTAACGCGCTTGGTTTTTGAGATTTTTTTATTGCTTGTTTAATTTCTGAGAATATGATAAGATTTTAATCGTTATGAAAATGCACACTAAAAAGAAGGAGAACGATTATGTTTATCTTTGCAAATAACAATAATAATAATGATCGTTCAAACTCAACACAATTAGTGATTGGGCGTTTTCGTGTAACGCTTGAACTGTAAGAACGATTTGCAGTCATCCAATCGCTAGGATTGGGTGGCTGCTTTTTTTATATCATTGTTATGTGGGAGTTGTAGGAATTACGTTATGGAAAACAAGATTGAATTGAAACGATCGATGGGTATTTGGTCGGGGTTAGCGATGGTTATCGGAACCGTGATTGGTTCGGGAATCTTCTTTAAGCAAGCGGGTGTCTTGCAAACAGCGGGTTCATCAACGGCTGGGTTGTTAGCTTGGATTGTCGGTGGTGTGATTACGCTGGCGGCAGGACTAACAATTGCCGAGGTTGGTGCGCGCTTGCCAAAGACCGGTGGCTTGTACAGTTACATTGAAGAGCTTTATGGTCCTGCGGCTGGATTCTTAGCTGGTTGGATGCAAGTGGTTGTTTATGCACCGGCCGTTATTGCTTCAATCGCAGGGTATGCCGCATTCTTGACGGCGAACTTCTTGGGCTTGTCACAATCATCAGCCACTTGGATTTCAGTTATCTTCGTGGTCTTTGTGGCTGGCATCAACATGTTGGAGAATCGGGTACCGGCTGCTTTCCAAGTGGCAACGACCTCAATTAAGTTGGTGCCAATCGCGGTCTTGATTGTGTATGGCTTGTTCTTCGGTAAGGTTGATGCATTGGGCCAAACGGTTCACCAAGTGGCAACGACCGGTGGTGGTTTTGGAATGGCCATCCTGGCAACGTTGTTTGCGTATGATGGTTGGATTTTGCTATCAAACATCGCTGGTGAGTTGAAGAACCCACGCCGTGACTTACCTCGTTCAATCGTGGGTGGGTTGCTAATCGTTGTCTTGGCCTATGTTGGGGTGACGTTTGGTGTGTACCATGCTTTGCCATCAGATAAGATTGTGGCGTTGCAAAACAATGCGACGTTTGCGGTGGTTCGAGCTGCCTTTGGTGACTTTGGTGGGCGTGCGTTGAGTTTGGCTATTATCATTTCAATGTTGGGAACGTTGAATGGTAAGATGTTGTCATTCCCACGAATGGCTTACGCGATGTCATTAGATGGCTTGTTCCCAAAGTATTTGAGCAAGCTAACACGTAAGACGCAAGAGCCAGTTAATGCCATTATCACGGTGACGTTGATGACGGTGTTGTTGGATATCTTCTATACCAAGGGTGTGGATCGTTTGTCAGATATTGCGATCTTTACGATTTGGATTTTCTATACCGCAGCATTCTTCGGTGTCTTCATCTTGCGTCGCCAAGTGAAAAAGGGGCTTTTGGCTGAACAGGATACGTTGTTCAAGACACCATTGTTCCCAATTACACCATTAGTTGCCATTTTTGGTGCCTTGTTTGTTTTGGGCTCAACAATTATCAACGACTTTGCAGGGGCTGCTTTGTCAATCGTACTAGTCTTGATTGGATTACCAGTCTTCTACTACTACAAGAAGAAGCGCGCATAAAACAGGTTATAAAAAAAGCGAGGACACGTGGTTGTCCTCGCTTTTTGGCTTTACAGGGGTTGGCAAACTGGTTTAAAATTTAAAGTATTAAAAAACCGTGAGAAAAGAGAACGCTATGGAATGGTTCGAACGAACAAAGCCGTATGAGGCGGATTTGATTGCCGACTTAAATCAAATTGTAAAAATACCATCAATATTAGATCCAAATACACAGTCGGATCGGACCCCGTTTGGCGTTGACATGGCGCGTGCTTTAGCAAAGATGGAAGAATTGGCTGCGCGTGATGGCTTCCGTTATGGTCGGGTTGATAACATGGTCACGTGGATTGAGTACGGACCGGCTGATGCAGCCGAAACGGTCGCTATTTTGACGCATATTGATATCGTGCCCGCTGGTGAAGGCTGGTTACGTGATCCATTTAAGCCAGAAATTTTGGATGGCCTCTATTTTGGGCGTGGTGCAGCCGACATGAAGGCCGACCTGATGAGTGCGTATTATGCGATGAAGTATTTAGCAGACCATGAAATCACACTGACCCGCAAAATTCGTTTAATTATTGGGACGGATGAGGAAAATGGTTGGCGTGATTTACCTCGTTACTTCGAGGTAGAAGGTGAGCCGACAATGGGATTTTCACCAGACGGCGCCTTCCCAGTTGTGAATGGTGAAAAAGCCTTTCAGACGGTGCAACTGCGGTTTGCTAACCAGACTACCGGAGATTACGTGCTACGACGTTTCATTGCTGGCTCACGACCAAATGTTGTTCCAGGCGAAGCACGAGCGCGTGTTTCAGTGCCAAATCCAGCTCAAGTACAAAATGAATTTGCGCCGTATTTGGCACAATATCCGTTTTTAAGTGGGCAAAGTGAAGTTCGTGATCAAGAAGTACGCCTCTTGTTGAAGGGTGTGCAAGCGCACGGGGCTTACCCGCAAGATGGTGAAAACGCGGGCACCTATTTGGCCAACTTCTTGCGCCGTTTTGCATTTAATGCCGATGCCAAAACATTTTTGGATTTCATTGGTCGCGTTGTACATGATGATATTGGCGCCGAAAACCTCGGACTGCGGTATCATGATGACGTGATGGGGGACTTAACGCTTAATGTTGGTGTCATGCGATTTAGTCAAAATGGTCAAGGGACAATTTTGTTGAATTTCCGTTACCCACAAGGTGTGAATGTCCAAGCAGTGACAACCCAAGTCCAACGGCATTTGGGCGACTTTGCGGCGACTGTTGAAGTGTGGCCAGGGGGAATGGAACCGCATTTGGTCCCCGAAACAGATGAATTAGTTGGGACGTTATCATTAGTTTATGCGAAGCAAACCGGGATGTATATGAACCCCCGTACGTCAAATGGTGGGTCATATGCGCGTTTGTTGAAGCGTGGGGTAGCCTTTGGTGGCCAGTTCCCAGATGTGCCAGTTACGAGTCATCAAGCAAATGAATCAACGCCCGTTGCGAACTTAACGCGATCGATGGCCATTTTTGCCGAATCGTTGTTAAAATTAGCGAAATAAGATCAAAAAAAGCTACCTCATTTGAGGTAGCTTTTTATTGTTGATTAAGTTTACTTACCGAATAGATTGAACATCCAATCGAAGAAACGCGTAACACCCTTTGGCACGCCACCGAGGAAGTAAGCGAAACCAGAGAAGGCTGAAACCAAAATTGACGCAACAGAGGTAACGTTACCCGTGTTGAAAGTAGATTCCGGCTTGTAAGCTGGTGTGTTATTCGTCAAATCTAAGTGGGTTGTCGTATCTAAGTGGGTTGTCGTATTGTTCTTGAAAATATTAGGTAATGCATTTTTCTGTGCTGCTTCGGCAACGGTCGCTTGGTGGGCAACACTAGCCACGGCCGTTTGAGTTGGCTGTGAAGCATTGGGAGTTGTGACCGTGTCGGTTGTTGCAGGTGTATCAGTCGTTTGCTTAGCAACAGCTACGCTTTTTTGAGGTGTGCGCCCAGCAACCAGCTTTGGTGCTAAAGCCTGCGTTGTTGCATTAACTGAAGTGATCACAGACGCCGCCGTGACTGTCGCTAAGTCGATAGCTGGCTTTGACGTCTGACGAACATTACGTGGTGCAACGCTGACGGCTGACTCCGAAGGGGCAACTGACGTTTGTGAAACACTGCTTGCAGATGTAATTGGGGTTGCTGATGCACTTGAGTCGATCGATGACACAGGTGGCATTGGCACACTATTACTTGGTGCAACCGAACCTGATAAGTCGCTACTCTTAGGCAAAGTAATTGAACTTGGCACGACGCTTAGCGAACTACTGTAACTTGGTGCGATTGATTCAGAACTTTCGCTCGGCGCTACGCTATCGCTTGGTATGACAGAGCTAGGTGCCATACTTCCGTGAGGTGTCACGGGTTCAGGTGCTTCGCTTGGCACGTTAATTGAATCTGATGGCGTTGAATCTGAATAGCTGACGTTTTGCGTTGCTTGCAATGCTGATAGTGAAGCCGCTGCAGCAGAAGATTCTTGGGCTGCTAACGAAGATACCATGGCGTTGTACGAAGCCGCTGAAGATTCGGCGGCTTGTGAGGCAGCGATATCTGATGCACGCTGGGCATCAGCAGCGGCTTCAGCAGCCACTGCTTGCGACGTTGGATCACCTGCGTAGTATACAGGGACATCAAGGTTCTGCATGCCTGAAGCAGCAAGGTAATCAGCGTTTAGTTTAACTGATCGATCGTTGATGTACGTATAAGCATTTGGATCAACCAATGTTGCTAATTGATCCGTTGCAATTCTATTCTGTAGGAAATTGTCAGGAATAATGGCGATGTAGTCGCCGGCAGCATCTGCGGTAACGTTAATGCTAATTGCATCCCCGAGATGTGAACTGCCAATATACATATTTTTAAACGTAACCGTGAAAGATTGTGACTGTGTAACCGGAGCGAGTTGCTCTTGACCAGGAATCACATCATCAGCGGCTACGTTGGTTGTGGTGTAACCAGCACCTAAACCAGTTAAAAGTAGACCGGTCGCTAATCCGCGGACCAGGTACTTACTCGTAGTCTCTTTCATTTTTTCTCTCTTTTCTCTATAAACCATACATTCCCGTATATTATACATGGGTTTGTATGAGTTAAATCATTTATCCGTAAAACTAGAAAATGTTAACGCGTAAAGTAGTAACTAAAGGAAATAGCTTTCAAAATCCAAGCAACTATCAGACCAAATAAAGGTAGGTTTCCTAAAATAGCTCGCTTTATAGAGTTACGTCGAACCGCTGTACGGACGACGCGAATAACGCCTAAGAGAATGGCAATTGATAACAACCCTAGTGAAAGGGCCACGATACCGACTTGAACCGGTCGAATCATTGTATCTGCCACACTCGATATACCGTAAAGGCCGATAAAGACGGGCAACAAGAAGTTTACAATATCAAACTTCTTCGCTTTGCGTCGAGGTGTCACCTTGGTTTCAGGCGTGGCGGATACATGTGTCGTGTCAACTGAGTGAGGTGACATCATGACAGCATTCTCCATTTCTATAACAACTATATAATCTCTTTTTTATATCTCTTAATTCACACTTGAAATCGGACATCTCTCTCAAAAGTGTCCAGTCATGCTGTATTATTTTAGCATTTTTAGTAAGTGCCTTCAACGAAACCAGCAGAACTTTTGATGGTTGGGTGTTGCATGAGAGAGATTAGGGGAAACCTAAGATAACTGGTAAAATGGTAGCAACAAAGCGCTTTTTAAAGGAGGGGCAAATGGCACTTGAATTATTGTTTGGTCGGGCAAGCTCAGACCATGAATTAGCGTTGCTCGAACGTGTCCAAGCTACGTTAGCAGCTGATGATCAAGCGGAAATCTTTTATGTGGTTCCTAACCACATTAAGTTTGAAACGGAAATTCAGGTTTTGAACCGACTAGCAACCCTACAGGATCGGCATGGCGCGGCAGTTGCTGTGCCAAATGTGCAGGTTTTCTCACTGAGTCGTTTAGCTTGGTACTACATGCAAAATGATCCTATCTATCGGCAAGCCAATTTGTCAGCGACGGGGATGACAATGTTGGTGCAATCACTGTTGCGGGAGCATCAAACGGAGCTTGAATTGTACGGTAACTTATTGACGAAGCAAGGGTTTATTAGCCAGTTTGCGAGTCAAATTTTGGAGCTTAAGCAGGCCGGCTTGTCGTGGCAAGAAGTTCGTGACATGGCAGATGCCTTAACGCAACAAGGGACACTGCAAATGAAACTCCATGACTTAGCTTTAATTGGTGAGGCCCTAGACCAAGAATTAGCTACGCGCAATCAGTATTTGAGCAGTCAATTATTGGCAGCTTTGCGGGTTTATTTAGCAACTGAGAAAACGGATGTCTCACACCACTACTATTTCATTAACGGTTATTCCCAAATGACGACCCCAGAACGTGGCGTGGTTGAAGCGTTAATCGAACGGGCCGGGGGCGTCACAATTGCCTTGCCAGCGGATGATGGTTCGGCCAGCGTGACGGCAGAGAGTTTGTCAGAAAATGATTTATTTTACCGCCCTAAGCGTTTAGCCCAACAATTGCGTCAGTTTGCGACTGACCATCAAGTGGCGGTGACGGCAAGCAGTGTGACTATGCAACGGCCAGTCAGTGAGACAATAACGACGGTTGAGTCATTTTGGATTGCTTATGAACAAGAAGGTGTGAAACCCAACGGTCAGACGCCAACCCCAAAGGATTTGGCGATTTGGCAGGCGACGACGCGCTATCAAGAGATTGAACAGATGGCCCGCATGATTCGTCAAGAAGTGGCTAGTGGCAAGCGACGCTACCGGGACTTCATGTTAATGACCCGAGATTTAGGTCAGTATGAAAACATGTTGCCGGCGGTTTTTGCGCGCTATCAAATTCCGGTCTTCATGGATTTGGACCGGCCGATGGCGGCGCATCCCCTAGTAGCCTTTCTTGATAAACTCTTCCGTTTAGCACCGGCGTATACCATCGCAGATGTCATGGGCCTGTTGAAAACGGAATTACTGATTCCAGAAGATGTGACCGTTGCTGAGTACCGGGAAGCGTTGGCGGAAACCGAAAATTATGTCTTGGCTAAAAACACGCCAGGCTGGCGCTGGACAGATAAGCAGCCATGGCAATTCGATCGTAATGTCGCCGACTCAGATGATGAAGTCTTGCGGGAACACGTTGCGGAAAAGGATGCGCAATTGGCACTGATTCACGATCAAATTAGCACCGTTGTGGCACCATTTTTGGCAGATTTGGCCCAGGCCCCAGATGCGCGCGAGATGGCAAGACGCCTCTACCTGTTTCTAACAGAAATTGGCATGCAACAGCGTTTGCTAGCATGGCGTGATGAGGCGATTGCCCAGGGAGACTTGTGGACGGCACAGCAACCCGAACAAGTTTGGCGGACCTTTATTGGCGTACTGGACGATTTTGTCACGGTCTTTGATCATACGCCGATGACGATTGCAGAGTTACAAGAATTGTTGAAGGCAGCCTTTGATAGTGCCAAGTACACGGGTATTCCAGCTACGATGGATCAAGTCCGTGTGTCGGAAAGTGGGATTGTGCAGCGCCAAGGTTATCATACGGTGATTGTTTTTGGTGCCACAAGTGTGAATTTACCAGCCACGACACGTACAAAAGCGTTGTTACATGATGGTGACCGAGAAATCTTGCAAGATCGGTTGCCCGAGCACGCGTTCCTGCGTGAAACATCGGAACAGCAAATGGCACAAGAATCATTGCTGATGTACAGTGCGATGATGACGGCTGCGGATCGTCTGATTTGGCTCTATGCAACTAGTGATGGTGAAGGGAGCCAACAACCATCAACGTATGTCACGCGATTGATGAAACAATTTAACGTGCCGGTACGCCATTTCGCGGCGTTGCCAGATCCGAATACGATGCGCATTGGCGATTATGTCGGCACGGTTGATAGTACATTGGCGCATTTGGTTAGCGTGAATCGCCAAGCGGCCAATCAGCAACCTGCCGGTACATTGAGTAGTGCGTGGCAAACCTTGCAACAACAAGTTAGCCAAATGGCACCAGATAAGACGGCGCGGGTGATGGGTGGTCTAACGTATCGTAATGAGCCACAACAAATCTTGGCATCACTGATGAGTCAGTTATTTAGTAATGATTTGAAGGTGTCGATTTCACGTTTAGAAAATTATGCCAAGAACCCTTTTGAATTCTTCCTGCAGTACGGCTTACGTCTCAAGGAGCGCCAAGTTTTGCAACTAACGCCGGCTGAAAAGGGGACGTTGATGCACACGATTCTAGAGCAGCTGTTTGCTGAATTGATTCGTCAAGACAAAACGTTAAGTGAGTTAACGGATAGCGAGCTAGAAAACCTGGAACGCAATATCTTGAACGGCTTGCTACGCAGTGGGGATGCCACGTTTGATATCTTCAGCAGTTCTGCGCGCATGACGTTTTTGACGCAACGTTTGGCTGCTCAAGTTCATGATACGGTACTGAATATGAAACGTGGGCAACTGGTCGATGGTGGTGTGCACACGTTAGGTGTTGAGGCTGGCTTTGGCTTGCCGCAGAGTAAGCTTAAGCCGGTTCAGTACGAATTACCCTTAGGTAAGGTGACGGTCCGCGGTAAGGTTGATCGGTATGATTTGGTCGAAACCCCAACGGGCAATTTTTTGACGATTGTTGATTATAAGTCGGGTAAGCGGACGTTTGATTACACCCAGGCCTTCGCCGGGTTAGAGTTGCAATTAATGACTTATTGGACGGCCATGCTGGCAAATGCGACGGTATTACCGCCAAGTGAGATGGGTGGGGCTGTCTTCTGGTCACTCCAAAATCCATGGATTAAGGTCAAGGATATCGCAGGTGATACATTGGCGGAGTTACAGACGCAAGCTGATGTGGCAGCGGCAAACCAAGGCACCTATCGCGGGGTTCTGCGCAATGATGAGGCCTATATTGAGCGACTTGAAGGCGTTGATGGTGTGAAGGCACCGTTTGCCATAAAACGTAATAAAAACGGGTCGTTTGCGAAGGCAGCGGACGTCGTTGATGAAGCCGATTTGGATATTTTGCTGGCCTTTAACGAAGCCAAAATCCGCCAGATTGCGAGCCAAATTTTGGCTGGGCAATTCCCACTGCTGCCATTCCGCGATGGCCCAAACAAAACTGGGATGATGTATACGCCGTTTAAGCCAGTCATGATGTTTGATGCCATGATGGGGAATCAGTATCGCAATATTAAAAAGCTAGATGCTAAGGATGCTTTGGCAGCGATGCAATCAGTTATTACAGACGAGGAGGACGACTAGACCATGAATTTTACAGCATCACAAGAAGCCGCCATTACGGCACGCGGTGAAAATATTTTGGTGTCTGCCTCAGCGGGATCCGGTAAGACTCGCGTGTTGGTTGAACGTGTGACCCGTCGTTTGTTAGCCGGCGAAAATGTGAATGAGTTTTTGATTGTGACATTTACAGAAGCAGCCGCTGCGGAAATGAAAGAGCGACTCGAAGGTGCAATTCGTAGCGCCTTAGCTGAGTCGGAGGGCACCCAACGACAACACCTGTTGAAGCAATTGCGATTGTTAAACGTCGCCAACATTTCAACATTGCACGCGTTTGCTTTGCGACTGATTGAACAATATCACTACACCATCGATTTGGATCCCCAGTTCCGTCTATCTGATGATGCCGAACGGACATTGTTGATGATGGAAGTCTATGGCGATCTATTAGAGGCACGTTATGCTAATGACAAGGACCAAGTGTTTGCTCGTTTTGCTTCGCAATTCGCTTCAGGGTCGACAGACGACCGGACGTTGCAAGAGGCGGTGTTTACGCTGTTCAACTTTGCCATGGCGCGACCAGATACGACAGCGTGGTTAGAAGGCTTAGCTGCACAATATGAAATTGCTGGGTCGTTGACTGAGACGCCGTTTTATCAGGCTCAGATGTTGCCGATTATGACGTCTGAATTGCAGACATTAGTGACACAAGCTGAGCAATTATTGAACCAAGCGCCCGATACGATGGATGAAGTACCTGCTTTGAACCGGTTATTAAATTTACAGACGGATACTGATACCTACCAACGGTTATTGCAAGTTGTCCAGGATACAACCGTCAGTTGGGACGATATGCGCCAGGCCTTTTTGTCAGCCGATGTGATGGGCTGGGGGACCGGCGCAGACGGCAAGCGCAAGAATTTTAC
>NZ_KQ970392.1:172898-174173 GCF_001579105.1 Weissella sp. DD23
CCTGAACTAAAAGCCGCCTGGGAACTGGTGAAGACCCAGCGTGAACGGATTAAGGAACGGTTGGAAGCATTACAAACGGGCTTTTTTGCCCTGGATGAAGCGGCCATGCAACTAGCTGTGCGTGGGGCTGGTGAGGTGATTACCGAATTAGTCGCATTTACGCAAGCCTTTCGTGAGGCCTTTTTAGCCGAAAAGTTACGCCGTAAGGTCCTGGATTTTAACGATTTGGAACACTTTGCACTTCAAATTGTCAGCCAACCGGCAGTGCAGGCTGAGTTGCGTGCACGTTATAACGAAGTGATGGTTGATGAGTATCAAGACACGAATCAACTACAAGAAGCGATTTTAAGTTTCATTGCGAGCGGTGATAATACGTTCCAAGTGGGTGATATTAAACAGTCGATTTATAAGTTCCGTCAGGCGGACCCAACCTTGTTTGGTCATAAACTCGCGACGTATCCACAAACGCCAGGCAATAAGGTGATTACACTGCAAGAAAACTTCCGCTCGCAACCGAACGTCACGAATTTCATCAACTTTATTTTTGCGCAAATCATGAGTGACGGGTTGGGTGATGTTGACTATACGGGCGAAGCAGAATTGGTCGCTGGGGCCGATTATTATCCGGCCGACTTGCCCAAAGAAGCAGAATTGATGGTGTACCTAGATGATGGGACAACAACGGATGAAGCTGATGACGGTCCGGAGGTCGCGAATGAGTTTGGCTTTACGAAAGCAACGGGTCAAATTCGGATGATGGCGTTGAAAATTAGGGAGTTAATCGACACCAAGTTTGAAATATTCGATCGTAAAGCCGGTGAAAAGCGTCCGGTGACATACAGTGATATGACGGTTTTGGTGCCAACTAAGAATCAAAATTTGGATGTCTTGGATGTGTTCCGTGAAATGGACATTCCGATCGTTGTTAACGGGGCGGAGAGTTATTTCCAAACGACTGAAATTTCAGTCATGATGAGCTTGTTGCAGGTGATTGATAACCCGCACCAAGATATTCCGTTGGCAGCAGTATTGCGTTCACCACTGTATAACGTTGATGAAAATGGGTTAGCGTTAATTCGAACGCAAGCCATGACGGAAGATTTCTATACGGCGGTTCAAGCCTTAGCGAATAATGCGTTAACAATTGCCGTTGCCGGCGTTTCTGAGACAAAGGTCAATGAGACAATCGCGGCGGTGCAACGTTTCCTAGTGGATTTGGAGCGTTTCCGGGCGTTGGCTGTTCAAAACCAAATTGTGGATTTGCTGTGGCAGATT
>NZ_KQ970392.1:174397-176575 GCF_001579105.1 Weissella sp. DD23
GTTCAAAACCAAATTGTGGATTTGCTGTGGCAGATTTATAACACAACAGGGTGGCTGGATTACGTCGGTGGATTGCCATCTGGTCCGCAACGGCAAGCTAATCTGCATGCATTGTATGAACGAGCAGCTGCTTACCAAAAGAGCAGTTTCGTCGGTTTGTATCAGTTTATTAATTATGTGACGCAGCTACAAAGTCAGGACAAAGACCTCGGTGAAGCGGATGCGAATGTGGCGAGTGATAGCGTCTCATTGATGACGATTCACCACTCGAAGGGGTTGGAGTTTCCGATTGTATTTGTCCTGAATAGTACCCGGCGCATGATTAGTCAGCGAGAAACGATGGGTGACATTCTGCTTGATGCTGAAGCCGGGGCTGGGATGGATTACATTGATTTGGATCACCACCTCAAGTTACCAACGCCACAACGCGAATTTGTTAAACAAGCGCGCGTTCGTGGTGCGTTCGCCGAACAATTGCGGGTGCTCTATGTTGCGTTAACGCGTGCTGAACAACACTTGTTTATGGTGGGGGCGTATGACAGTGTGAAAGCCCTATGGGATAAGTGGTCGTTAGCTGAAGCCGGCACGGAATGGATGTTGCCAGAGTGGGCCCGCCTTGAAGGAAAGTCGTTTATGGATTTGATGGGGATGGCCTTGATGCGCCATCCCAAGGCGCCTGAACTGGCAAGTGTGCTGACAGCTTACGATGATAAGGATGTCATTGATTTCGGTGAGATTCGGACGAAAGCACCGAAGCAACCGTTCAATTTTGGGCTAGAAATCGTGAATGGGGCCGATTTACGGGCATTGGTTGATGCTTATCAAGCGATGCCGCTGTCTGAAGCGACGTCAGAAAAGACCGGTGCCACGCCGGATGGCATCGTCAATGATTGGCGGTCGGTGTTGCAATTTGATTATCAGTTTGATGAGGCAACACGTGCCACAGCGTACCAGTCAGTTTCAGAAATTAAACGTTTATTTGAAGATCCAGATTTAGCAGCTGGCCGTGGCTTAGTGGATGGGCGTATTCAAGCGGATGAATTTGCAGGATTGCGGTTTACGGATGAAACGTTACCGGAGCCGACCTTTATGCAAGAAGCGGAAACGCGTATTTCATCGGCTGCGATTGGAACGGCAACGCACTTGGTTATGCAACGTGTTGATCTATCGGCAGGAGCGCCATCTCAGGCTGACTTGCGCGCATTGGTGGCCGATTTGGTTGACCAAGAGTTAATCGAGGATAAGGTGGCCCATCTGATTTCGTTGTCTAAGATTGAACGTTTCTTCACGAATTCGCCCTTAGGTAAGCAAATGGTCGCCCATGCGGACTCTTTGCAACGTGAAGTGCAGTTCTCGCTGTTGCTCGATGCAGATCGTCTATACAAGGATTTCCAAGGATCAGAAAAAGTTTTGATTCACGGTATTATTGATGGCTATTTCCAAGTTGATGATGAGGTGTGGTTGTTCGATTACAAGACCGATCGGGTAACACCTGAAACGGCAGCTGAAACACTCACGCAACGTTATTCAGGCCAATTGAACGTTTATGCACAGGCACTGGTGGCGATGGGGAAGCCAATGCCACGTCGGTTTATTTATGCCTTTAGTGCAGAGAAAATTATTGCATTAGACTAACTTAAAAGAAGTGAAGCGTCCGCCATTTGGGAGGGCGCTTTTTTGGGGTTCCGATTTATAAAAACGCACAAAAAGTTCTTGATTAGATTTCAAGAAAGCGCTTGCAAAAGAGAGCGACTCGGTTATAATAATGTTTGTGAAGAAAAGAACAAATGGTCATTGTTAACACGAGGAGATTAGACATGAAAGCAGCAGTTGTTCGTGAAACGCCAGATGGATTTGTAGATTTGATTGATGATTGGCAACCCCGTGCCTTAGGATTTGGTGAGGCATTGGTTGATGTAGAATACAGTGGTCTTTGCCACACCGACTTGCACGTCGCCAATGGTGATTTCGGTAATCCAAATGAGATTAACCCACGCGAATTCCGTCGTGTCATTGGGCACGAAGGGGTTGGAATCGTGACGAAGCTTGGTGAAGGGGCATCAGATTACTTGAAGTTGGGCGATCGCGTGTCAATTGCTTGGTTCTATGATGCTTGTGGAAACTGTGAGTACTGCAACACGGGAAATGAAACGTTCTGCCGCAAGGTGCGCAATGCTG
>NZ_KQ970392.1:176961-177508 GCF_001579105.1 Weissella sp. DD23
GCGCGTCAAATGGGAGCCGAATTGCTCATCAACCGTAAGACAGAAGACGTGCCTGCTATTATCCAAGAAAAGGTTGGCGGGGTACACAACGCACAGGTAACGGCTGTTAACACACAAGCGTTTGATCAATCAATTGCGTCATTGCGACCAATGGGTAAGTTGGTTGCCGTGGCATTGCCAAAGGGTGACATGCAGTTGAATGTTGTGAAGACGGTCTTGGATGGTATTGAAGTGAAGGGCTCACTTGTTGGAACACGTGAAGACTTGAAGGAAGCCTTCCAATTTGGTGCAGAAGGTAAGGTTAAGCCAATCGTGACGCGGGCTGATATCCGCGATATTAACGATGTGATTGATGCGATGCACAACAACAAGATTACTGGTCGCATGGTCTTCGATTTCAAGAGTCTCTAAAAAGTTAAATTGCGTGATGTGATCTGAATAATAGGTTCCACGTGAGAGGGAACATTCAAAAGGTCATCGCACAATTAACAACTCCTAAAATAACGAATCTTTCGATGACGATAAAAAACAACCCCTGACAGCGGAT
>NZ_KQ970392.1:177528-182578 GCF_001579105.1 Weissella sp. DD23
TGACAGCGGATACGCTGCAGGGGTTGTTTTTTGTGTTATTAATTAGCGAGGCGTCGTTTGCGACGTCTTGAAGCTCGGTCGAGAATGAAGGTGACGACTACGAAGAGCATCATGATGCCAAACATTGAGGCAAACAAGGCTTTGTATGAGCCACCGTCAATCATTAAGCCACCATATAGTGGGCCGACCGCACGACCAAGTGAGATGGCCATCGTCATGAAGCCTTGTGCCCGTCCTTTGGCGTTGGGGTCACTGATGTGATCAATCCAAGCAGGCATTTGTGGGCTGGCAAACATTTCACCAATCGTCAAAATCATGAAGGTGAAGATGAACATTGGATAGGTCTTCGCGTTCATCAAGAATAGGAATGATACCGCGAACAAGGCGGTTCCACCTAAGACGGTTAGTCGGAATGGTAGCTTTTCGATGATGCGGTCTAGTAGACCTTGCCCGACGATAATCACGATACCGTTAATCGTCCATAGGAATGAGTAATCTTGAGTGGTCATCCCCAAATCAGTCATGTGCGTTGCAACGACGGTTTCCCACAGAATGTATCCCATATAAAGGGAAAAGGCTAAACCGAGCAAGGCATAAATCAGCACGGGCGTCCTGAAATTGCTCTTGGCGGCCTTAGCAGCGTCTTTAGTTGCTTGGGCGGCGAGTCCCTTGACGTTGAAGTAGCGGAAAACCATGACCGAGAAAATAAGATACATGATTGTCGCACCACCGAAAACGAATTGCACGCCGTGGTTGAATAGGAAGCCGACAATGGCGGTTCCGACAACGACACCGACGTTCATGAACAGGTATTGTAGATTGAAAACCTTTCGAGAATCAATCGACTGAATCGTAGCCGCGTATGAATTTAAGAGGGTATAGATAATCCCATCTGCAAAACCAAGAATTAGCATGAAAATTGCAAAGACTGGCCAGGAATGCCAAAAAGTCAGGGCCGCCAACATAGCCGTTGCTAAGGCGACAGCGCCTAAGATTGATTTGTAAGGGTTCCAACGATCAAATAGGTGTCCACCAACCCAACTACCAATCATCATCATAATCGAGAGTCCCATCACGACCATGCCAGCCATGGTCATGGTCTCATGTAAGACATTGTGCATGTACAATGTCGCGATGGGCCAAATGAGTGAGGCGCCGGTTGATTGGAATAATGTGGTGATATAGAGTATTGGCGCTTTAATCTCAACGTGTTGCGGTTTGAGCGCTTCGCCATCTTGTTGTGATGACTGGATTGCCATAAAATCCTCCATTGTGTCAGCTGACACAACTAATTGTAATTAACGTTATTCCATAGTGGGTAACCACTATATATAACGTCGCGCACGGTACTGTAACCGTGCCTGTCCGTTTATTCTATGCAGAAAAGTGTAGCACATTCTCACATCTTGATATACTAATAGGGAGTGAAAAAATTTTAAACGAAATAAAATCGGGGAACGCATTATGGCTATTACACGACCAGAATATATTTTGGCAATTGATCAGGGAACAACGGGGACGCGTGCGGTGATTTTTAATCATAATGCACGACGCGTGACGTCGACTGCAATTCCCATGACATCAATCGTCCCGCATACGGGGTGGTTGGAACAACGTCCGCTTGATATCTGGCGGACGGCACAGACCGCGATTGCGGATGCATTAATTAATGCGGGAATTCGTGGGGATGAGATTAAAGCAATTGGTATTGCCAATCAGCGCGAGACGACATTAATTTGGAACCGCCACACTGGCCAACCGATTTATAACGCCATTGGTTGGTCATCAACACAGTCACAGAGTATTGCGGATGCCTGGCATAATGCTGGTCACGATGAGTTAATCCGTGCCAAGACAGGCTTGCCGGTTAGTGCGTACTTCTCAGCGACCAAAATTCGTTGGATATTGGATCATGTCCCAGGTGCTCAGGCACAAGCTGAAGCTGGCAACCTGGTATTTGGCACGGTCGACACGTGGCTGGTGTGGCAGCTTACGGACGGTGAAGTTCATGCAACTGATGCATCAAATGCGGCCCGAACAATGCTATATAACATTCATACGCAAGCATGGGATGCTGAATTGTTAGCGTTGTTTAATATTCCAGCAGCCATGTTGCCACAGGTTCACACGAGTAGCGATGTGATTGCGCACACGAATCCGATGCAATTTTTCGGTGGTCGGGTGCCGATTGCCAGTGTGATTGGCGACCAAAATGCTTCATTAGTTGGTCAATTAGCGCTCGAACCCGGCACGATTAAGAATACTTATGGCGCGGGTGCCTTTTTATTGATGAATACTGGACATGAACCAGTGATGTCCGACAATCAATTGGTCACGACCATTGCCTATCAAGTGGGGGACCGCCCCACATATGCGTTGGAAGGGTCAATTTTCTCAGCCGGTTCCGCTGTTCAATGGCTCCATGACCGGTTGGGGTTGATTGAAACACAGCTGGATGCCTGGCAAGCAGCAGAAGCATCAGAAAACGCTGATGAAGTGTATGTTGTACCGGCTTTTAACGGGTTAGGGGCACCGTATTGGGATCCTCAAGTACGTGGGGCAGTCTTCGGTATGACGCGAGGTACGGGTAAAAATGATTTCATAAAAGCGACATTGCAATCCATCGCGTATCAGACGGCGGACATTTTA
Source organism: Weissella sp. DD23 (assembly GCF_001579105.1). Classification (NCBI taxonomy): domain Bacteria; kingdom Bacillati; phylum Bacillota; class Bacilli; order Lactobacillales; family Lactobacillaceae; genus Weissella; species Weissella sp. DD23. The sequence goes on from NZ_KQ970392.1 coordinate 180,178, forward strand.
GCGATTATGAAAGCTGAGTCGAAATATGATGTCATTAAAATGAAGGCTGATGGAACGGTTTCACGTAATCCGTACTTGATGCAATTCCAGGCAGATGTCGCTGATATTCAAGTAGAGCGCTCAATTGATGAAGATACGACACCACTTGGGGCCGCGTTCTTAGCCGGTCTAACAGTTGGTTATTGGCAAGACTTGTCAGACTTAGAGCAGTATGTGCCACAGGGACGTCAATTTACAGCAAGTTTGACGGCGGAACGACGGGCAACGTTGTTAAATGGCTGGCGAAATGCAGTCAGGGCAACGCAATTCTTCTCATCTGAGTCCGAATAATCAGAAAAATCACAATGTAAGCGTTTTACATTTTTGTAGCATATTTGTGTAAAAAAGTTTATAATGTTTGTAAAAGGTACCGGTAGTGAGATGCTGGTATTATGAAATACGAAATGAAACTGATTTTTTGAGAGTAAAGGAGCATTCATCGTGCCTGCAGAAATTACAACATTGTTGACATTCTTCGGTGGAACTGGAGATTTGGCTAAGCGTAAGTTGTACCCATCAACATACAACTTGTTCAAGAAGGGCTTCTTGCAAGAACACTTCGCCGTTATTGGAACGGCTCGTCAAGAATTGACGACAGAAGAGTTCCACGAGATGGTTCGCGAATCAATTGCTGACTTCGTCGAAGACCAAGCGAATGCTGAAGAGTTTATTTCACACTTCTACTACATCCAACAAGATATTACGGATTCAGCTGCTTATGCAGATATGTTGACGTTGAACAACGAATTGGATGCTAAGTACGGCTTGAAGGGTAACCGCATTTTCTACATGTCAGTTGCCCCACGTTTCTTTGGAACAGTTGCCAAGTATTTGAAGTCAGAAGGTTTGATTACTGAGAACGGTGAGTATAACCGTTTGATGATTGAAAAGCCATTTGGAACATCATTTGGAACTGCTGAAGATTTGCAAAATGAATTGTCAGAAGCTTTTGATGATGCCCAAATCTTCCGTATCGACCACTACCTTGGTAAGGAAATGGTTCAAAACATTGCGGCTGTCCGTTTTGGAAACCCATTGTTTGATGCGGCTTGGAACAAGGATTACATCGAAAACGTGCAAGTCACGTTGTCAGAGGTTTTGGGTGTTGAAGAGCGTGCTGGTTACTACGATACAGCCGGTGCTTTGCGTGATATGATCCAAAACCACACGATGCAAATCATTGGTTGGTTGGCAATGGAGAAGCCAGCATCATTTAAGGACACAGATATTCGTGCCGCTAAGAATGCTGCCTTCAACTCATTGAAGATTTACAACCGTGAAGAAGTTGCTGAAAACTTTGTGCGTGGTCAATACGGCGAGTCTGCTGATGGTACGCAAAAGAAGTACTTGGATGAAATGGACGTGCCAGCTGATTCACAAAACAACACATTTGTGGCTGGTAAGTTGCAATTTGAGATGCCTCGTTGGGAAGGTGTGCCATTCTACATCCGTTCAGGAAAGCGTTTGGCTGCTAAGTCAACGCGTGTGGATGTCGTCTTCAAGAAGGGCTTGAACATCTTCGGTGGTGACGTTAAATTGGCAAACCCAGTTTTGACTATTTTGATTGATCCTAAGGGTGGTATCGAATTCAAGATTAACGCCAAGGACGTGACCTCAGAATTCTTGACGCGTGTTGTTAACTTGAACTGGACAGTTTCAGACGAAGACAAGAAGTTGACGCCAGAACCATACGAACGTATGATTCACGACGCAATGGACGGTAACGGATCTAACTTTGCCGACTGGAACGGTGTGGCAATTGCTTGGAAGTTCGTTGATGCTATTCAAGAAGCATGGGATGCAACTCGTGAACAATTCCCTAATTACGTTTCAGGTTCAATGGGACCAGTTGCGTCAGATGAATTGTTGGCCAAGGATGGCAACGAATGGGTCTTCAAGGGCTAATTCGTTAGACTAAATAGAGTTAAAAAAGGTACACACTATTAACGGTGTGTGCCTTTTTGCGATAAGGAGACAGTTAAATGGCAGAACGGTATACCCCGATTGAATTAACGAACATGATTATGATTGAAAACCCGGTGACACATGAAGTCTTGGTTGAAGACCGTCAAAATCCAAAGTGGCCAGGGGTGACTTTTCCCGGCGGACACGTTGAAGTAGGTGAAACGGTGACCCAATCGGTTTTTCGTGAAGCGCGTGAGGAAACCGGGTTAGAAATTGAAGCGCCTCAGTTAATGGGTATTAAGGAATGGCCCTTAGAAAATGGCGCGCGCTATATTGTCTTCTTGTACAAAACAACGTCGTATAGTGGTGCCATTCATTCGGGCCGGGAAGGTGAAATTTTTTGGACGACGCGTGAAAAACTGCTTGACGGGACTTACGTGCTGCCAAATACATTCGC
>NZ_KQ970392.1:182632-187463 GCF_001579105.1 Weissella sp. DD23
TGCCAAATACATTCGCAGAGATGCTGCCAGTATTTGATGATCCAGCTATTAATGAGCTCGCATTAGGTGCTCGTGTCGATGGTGAAGAGCGCGCAATTTCATGGCAATAGGTTAAAACGTTTAACTTGTAAAAGCCGAACGTCCGAAAAACGCTGGCCAAAGAGGCAGCGTTTTTTGTTTGTCTTCGGTTTTAAAGCTGTTTTTGATTTTTTATATGAACGGACGTGTTATACTAAAGCTATAATTATAAAAATTACCGAACGTTCGAGGTTTAGAAATATGAAAACACGTCGTAGTGATCGATTGGTCGATATGACCCGTTACTTGTTAGAACGACCACGCACTTTGGTCTCATTGACGCAATTTGCAGAATTATATGAAAGTGCCAAGTCATCAATTTCAGAAGACTTGACGATTTTGAAGCGCACATTTCACGAGCGCGGCATTGGTTTGCTGGAAACAATTCCTGGGGCAGCTGGTGGCGCACGCTTTACGCCATACATGGTTGAATCTGAAGCTGCTGATTTCGTCGCCTCATTAGTTAACGCGATTGACGATGAGACCCGTGTCTTGCCTGGTGGGTATGTTTATCTGTCTGACTTACTAGGACAACCTTGGTTCTTGCAACGCATTGGTCGTTTGATTGCGACACAATATTTGCGTGAACCAATTGATGCGGTGATGACAGCTGCTACAAAGGGTGTGCCGGTTGCACAGGCTGTTGCGGAACAATTGAATGTACCATTTGTGATTGTCCGTAATGATACTAAGGTGACGGAAGGTCCCACGATGTCTGTTAACTATGTGACTGGACAATCACAACGGCTTGAAAAGATGGAATTGTCACGACGTTCATTACCAATGGGATCACGTGTCCTTATTGTTGATGATTTCATGAAGGCTGGTGGTACAATTCGTGGTATGGCATCTTTGGTTAAGGAATTTGAAGGCCAAGTTGTTGGTGTCGCTGTTGTTGCGGAAGGTCGCGTTGAGCACCGTGTGATTGATAAGTACACATCATTGGTGCATGTTGATACCAACAAGGATGACGGCATCATCAAGGTTAAAGCTGGAAACTATGCTGAAGAAATTTACGGTGAAGGCTCACCAGCTGAAATTTCATCTGCAGATTAATGAGGTAGGAAGTAAAAAACATGCAACGCTTTGTTATTATTTTGGCCGCTGGTAAGGGAACTCGCATGAAGTCAGACTTGCCAAAGGTTTTGCACGAAGTTGGTGGTAAGCCAATGGTTGAGCTGGTTTTGGAAACTGCTCAAAAGGCTGGCGTAGAAAAAATTGTGACGGTTGTTGGTCACGGGGCTGAACAAGTTGAAGCGACGTTGGCTGGACGATCAGAATTTGCTCTACAAGCAGAACAGCTTGGGACTGGTCATGCCATTCAAATGGCGGAACCACAATTGGGTGATGCAGCTGGTATGACGTTGATTGGTTCAGGGGATGCACCTTTGTTTACGGTGGACACGTTTAACAAGTTGTTTGATTTCCATGAGCAATCAGGTAATGCCGTAACTGTTTTGACAGCGAAGGCACCTAACCCAACGGGTTATGGTCGCATTATTCGTGATGAAAACGGCAACGTGGTTCGCATTGTTGAACAAAAGGATGCCACGCCTGAAGAGGCAGCTGTCGATGAAATCAACACTGGAGTCTATGTGTTTGATAACCAATTGTTGTTTGCGAGTCTGAAGCAAGTGACAAATGATAACGCCCAAGGTGAGTATTACTTGCCTGATACGTTGGAAATTTTGCGTAACGCTGGTCACACGGTTGGCGCTTTTGTTATGGATGATTTTGATGAATCAATGGGTGTTAACGACCGTGTCGCTTTGGCCCGGGCAAACAAGGTATTACGTGATCGAACTAATGAGATGCACATGCGTAACGGGGTCACATTGATTGATCCGGCCAACACGTACATTGATGTTGATGTGACGATCGGCCACGATACGATTATTGAGCCAAATGTCTACTTGAAGGGTAAGACGGTTATTGGTTCTAATGTCTTGATTACATCAGGTTCACGCTTGGTTGATTCAATTGTGGCAGATGGTGCCCAAGTTGATGCTTCACACTTTGAGGAAGCGGAAGTTCGCGAACGCGCTTCAGTTGGGCCATTTGCACACTTGCGTCCGGCAGCATTCTTGGATGTTGAAGCCCACGCTGGAAACTTCACGGAAGTTAAGAAGGCGCATTTGGGTAAGGGCTCAAAGATGGGTCACTTGTCATATCTTGGTGATGCGACGGTTGGCGAGGATGTTAATATCGGTGCCGGTTCAATCTTCGTTAACTATGATGGTTTGCACAAGTGGCACTCAAACGTTGGTGATCGCGCCTTTATCGGCTCAAATTCAAAGATTGTTGGACCGGTTAATATCGGCGCAGAAGCCTTTATTGCGGCTGGCTCAACGATTACTGACGACGTGCCAACGCACGCGATGGGTATTGCGCGTTCGCGTCAAATTACAAAGTTTGATTTCTGGAACCGCACACCATTGCATGAGAAGTTTGATGATACGGAATCAGCAAAGCGGGCAGCAAAAGCAGCGTTTGACGCTTTCTTAGCTGATAAGTAAATGAGATAATCAATAGGTCGGGTCAGAGTCTTTCTGATCCGGCTTTTTTGTACACATTGCTAACGAAATTAGAAGAATATGTGAAAACCTTCGGGAACTGAGATGGGATATTCGTTGAAGAATACTGAAAAAAACTGTACAATGTAACTATTGAACACTTGAGGAACACAGTGATGTGTCTATGGAGGGCAACATGGCGACCTATGCGGATCCGCATTTGAAGATTTTTTCATTGAGCAGCAATCAGCCTTTGGCGGAAAAGATTGCCGCTTCAATTGGCGTGGAATTGTCACAAATCAACATTGCACGATTTAGTGACGGAGAAATTCAAATTAACATTGAAGAGTCAGTACGTGGCGATAACGTATACGTTATCCAACCAACGTCAGCGCCCGTTAATGATAGCTTGATGGAATTAATGATTATGATTGATGCATTGCGTCGTGCAAGCGCAAAGTCAATCAACGTTGTTATGCCATACTATGGTTATGCACGACAAGATCGTAAGGCTCGTTCACGTGAGCCAATCTCAGCGAAGTTGGTTGCCAACATGCTTGAGATGGTTGGTGCAACGCGTGTCTTGGTTTTGGATTTGCACGCTGCGCAAATCCAAGGGTTCTTCGACATTCCTGTTGATCACATGATGGGTGCACCATTGTTGGCTGATTACTTGATTACGTCAGGAATTGCCGATGATAATACTGTCGTTGTGTCACCAGACCACGGTGGTGTGACGCGTGCACGTGCTTTGGCTGAATTGTTGGGTTCACAAGAACCAATTGCCATTATTGATAAGCGTCGTCCAAAGGCGAACGTTGCGCAAATCATGAACATCATTGGTGATGTTAAGGGTAAGCGCGCCATCATGATTGATGACATGATTGATACTGGTGGTACGATTTCACAAGGTGCCCAAAAGTTGAAGGACGAAGGGGCTGCTGAAGTCTATGTCGTGGCAACGCACGCTGTCTTCTCTGGTAAGGCCGTTGATACATTGCAAAACTCAGTCTTTGAGAAGGTGATCGTAACTGACTCAATTAACTTGCCAGAAGAGAAGAAGTTCCCTAAGTTGGTACAAGTTACGACTGCTGAATTGATTGGTGAAGCGATTAAGCGAATCAATGAGAACCAAGCGGTTTCTCCATTGTTCAAGAACCGTTTCCACCGCACGGTCGACTAATATATTTTGACAGTAACAGCATTGTTCTAATAATGATTTAGAGCAGTGCTTTTATTTTATAAAGGGGTTATATGATGGCAAAGAAAAAGATGATTTTGGATTTGGATACTGGTGTAGATGACGCCTTGGCTTTGGCATATGCTTTGGCCACGCCAGATTCAGATTTGATTGGTGTTGTGTCTTCGTTTGGAAATACACAAGTGACGACGGCAGGTGAAAATACACTGAAGCTACTTGAACTATTGGGTCGTACGGATGTTCCGGTCTTTATCGGGGCAGCGCATTCATCGACAACGGATAGCTTTGAGACGATGCAAGTATCAATGGATATTCACGGTAAGAATGGTATTGGGGATGTGGCACTACCTGCACCAACGACAGCTTTGTCATCACAAACGGCGGTCGATTTTATTATTGAATCGGCACACAAGTATGCTGATGACTTGGTAATCGTACCAACTGGTCCATTGACTAACTTGGCTGAAGCTTATCAAAAGGATCCTGAAATCGAAAACTTGATCGGTAACGTGACACTAATGGGTGGTGCTTTGGTCGTGCCTGGAAATGTGACGCCTTATACTGAAGCCAACATTAATCAAGACCCTGAAGCAGCTGATTATGTGTTCAAGCATGCTAAGCACTTGGTGATGGTTGGTCTTGATGTTACTTTGCAAACACTGTTAACAAAGAAAGAAACACAAGTTTGGCGTGATTTGGGTACTGAAAAGGGTCGTGTCTTCGCAGATATCTTTGATTACTACATTGATGCCTACTACGACTTGGATATCAACAAAGCTGGGGCAGCTTTGCACGACCCATTGGCCGTTGGTGTGGCCGTTGACCCTAACTTGGTAACGTTGTTGCCATTGAATATGATGGTGACGCATGAAGATGGGCGTACAATTGGTGATCCAACCCGTTTGCGTGATCCACACAAGAATAACTTTGCAGCTGTGGCCGTTGATGAACCGTTCTACTTGGAACGCTTCATGAATTACACGACGGCATTGTTCCGTTAATTAATATATAAAAAAGCGATGGGAAATCATATCGATTT
>NZ_KQ970392.1:187572-191676 GCF_001579105.1 Weissella sp. DD23
CATATCGATTTCCCATCGCTTTTTTAAACGTAAATTATTTATTGCGACGACGCACTGGGCGAATTACAAAGGCGTAAATCGCAGCAAATGCAAGCATCACAAGACCGATAATTGACACGCCGACTTGCAAGTCTTGACCAGTTTCTGGCAATAGTTGTGCTAGTGCTGGCTTGTCATCAGACTTAGTAGCTGTGGCGTTGTCATCAGATTTAACAGGTGTGTTATCTGATGGTGTCGTAGCAGGAGTAGCCGTGGTAGGCGTTGGCGTGGCTTCGTGCACGTCTTTAACTGCCTGGGCAATTGGTGTGTTGCTCTTTGTGTCCACGTCACTGACAGGCTTCTTGTGGTAAGTGACCTTGATATCACCACCACCAACGGGTACTTCAACATTAGGCACTTCGGCTGTATAGCCAGGCACAGTTGGTGTCTTAACCTTTGTTCCAGGCTTGTCATTGTATGAGGCGTCACCATCAGGCTTCAAAGTTTTGCCGTCTGGATCAACTGGGACAATCTTACCAGGGTAGTCCGTGTTTGTACCGACATCTTCACCGACGACTGGATTACTGGTATCAGGTGTGTACTCAACCCACAAAGTTGGTGGGTTAGTTGAAGTGTCGACCTTGATGTAATCGCCATCGACAGTTGCATAACCGCCGTCAACGGCAACATCACCACGCGTGTAATAAGGGATGTTTGGCAAGTCAGAAACCGGTACCTTTGTTTGGTTATCTTCCCAAGGAACTTCAACAACTTGGGTTTGACCAGGGATTGGGACACGATTACCGTCCTTATCGCGGGTGAATGGTACAACGGTGACCTTCTTGGTGTTCTTTGTATAAACGAACGTGACGTCGCCGTCTTTACCAAAGGTAACGGATTGCTCGCTAGCCCCCTTAACTTTGTAACCCTTAATTGTGTCATAAGCTTCAGCGGTTGCGGTATCACCGGTGACACCAGTCATGGTTGTGTCGTCGGCAAGCTTGTTACCTTGCTCGTCCACGTGGTGCACCTTAATCGTTTGTTCGATTGGCGTGTAGGTAACAATGATGTGTTTAGGTTGATCACCTAGAATACCTGACAAAGCATCGCCAGTCACTGTCTTGGTGTAACCAGGCTTGTCGGGTGCGTCGAAACCATAATCTGCACCGACACGACCAGATTGTGCGCCAGGCTCGGCAGCCTGTGACCCGTCTGCGTAAACGTACTCAATCGTTGCTGAACCCATGACAAAGTTAGGGTCGGGCGCAATGGTTGGGTTCTTTGTTGGCGCATCAGGCGTCTCAGGTGTAGTTGGTGTTGCAGGGGTCGTCGTATCACCGCCATTACCAGTGTTGGTCTTGTCACCATCGTTGCCGTTCTTGCCGTCATCGGGCGTTGATGGCGTAACAGGAACGGTTGGTGTAATTGGCTTTGGCTTCTCGCGGAAGTAATACGTCACTGTATTTGTGTCATCCATGTAGACCCCGGTTACGATACCTGATTCTGGATCGTAGTAATCCTTCTCAGAATCAGAAGCTTGACCTGAACCGGCGTACATATACTCGTCGGCATCGGTACCGCTCAAGACAGGAATACCAAACTTATATGATGAGTTAAAAGGACCGCTCTGCTCGATTGGGTACTTGTAGGATGAATCAATTTGCAGATACTTACCAGTTGGATTACCGTTGGCATCGATAACTTCGGCCTTAACCGTTGCAGTCTCAGTCTTTGGTGTGTATTCGTACTCGTAAGTTGGCGTGTCATCATCATTCAAAGGATTGATTGTTGGTGTCTTTGTCAACGTGTAACCAGGTATGGTTGGTGGCGTATATGAAGGTGTGTCACCGTAGTCGCCAGTGACAGTTGTCTTGCCAAGAACTGTGTCATCCGGTGTCTTTAACACGATGTTGGCAGTTTCTTGATTTTTCTTATAAACGTAGGTAACCGTGTCGGGCTCAATGTTGTGGTTCGTTAGGTACAGCGTGCCGTATGGTGCCCCATAACGTGACAAACCAGCAAAAGTACCATAACTACCGGGCGCAATTGAGCCACCCTCTGACGGACGTAAGACGCCGCTGATTGGGTTACCGTTGCGATCTGTGACTTGCAATGTTTCAGTAATTGAACCGGCTGGATCAGTAATTGTCTTAGTTGCGATGGCCCATTGGCGACCGTTGTCATCGTACAGTGGCTCTGTTGTTGTTGTACCAACAACATAAGTCGTCTTTTGATTTGAAACGGTACCGGTCGCATTAACTGGTGTCTCGGTTAAGGTATAGCCAGGAATTACTTTAGACGTTGTGGTGTAGTCTTGCCCAACGATTGCGTTACTTTGTGCCACGGCAGGTGCGATATCCTTGCCGTTAACGTCCTTGAAGTATGTTGTTTGCGTTGTGCGAACAGGGATATCCATTGAAGCGTTTGAACCACCGTTATACAAACTAACTTCACCATTCTTAACTTGCACACGATATGATACGCCACGGTCGCCAGTTAGTGTTTGCGTACCGTCGCCATTGAAGGTTAATTGGGTGCGTTGACCGTAGGCACTGATGTAAATTGCGTGAACTTCAGGGTTGGCTAACCCGGCGTTAATGTCAGCAGTATTAACTGAGAAGTACCAATTACCACTTGGTACTAGCCAGCTTTGATCTTTTGAGGTTTGGGAATCAAAGGTGAGGAATCCGTTTGCCACATCGTAAGTAGATGAGGGCGTTGTAACGGAGAAACCATCCGTTGCGGCGACAACGGAAATTGGTGCAGATAGTGTCACAGTACCCAATAGTGCGACACTAAATAGTAAACGACGTGTTGCCGAACGTCGTGAAACTTTATATGTATCCATAATATGTTACTAACTCTTTCTTTCTCTTTTGTAATTACTAATAATAAGCAACTACGTGTATATATTATCGTCAGTTTTGGGAACCTAAACAACAAAAATGGCGTTTGAATTTTTTTGTAAATTTTCAAAAAATTACAAAAATAGATTTATTGAATATTTTTGTATTTTAAATGTATTGATAAAAATGGGCAATTCCCATTGTTTTAGTTTGAAAATGTGGTGAGTGCATAATGTGTCTCATATGTGGGACTGTTCTCGTCGCTGTCATGAGAAATGCGTGGATGATTAACCGCTAAATTCAGGAATCATAGATATTTGCATAAATGAATCATGTACAAAAAGGCGTAGCCATTCTACTTGCAAAACGTTGGTGGGGCGTGTAAACTTAGTTCTTGTGAGTTATGTTGAAATTTGTTTCAACAGCTCTCCTTGCCGGCAGGAAGTCGGCCATAGACCAAAAGGAGGAAGTTATTATGGCATACGAATTGACGTACATCATTCGCCCTGACATGGACGCCGATGCTAAGAAGGCATTGGTTGAGCGTTTCGACAAGATCTTGGCGGACAACGGTGCAACGGTGGCAGAGTCTAAGGACTGGTCATCACGTCGTTTTGCATACGAAATTGCAGGTTACCGTGAGGGTACTTACCACATCGTTAACTTTACTGCAGAAGATGACGCAGCCATCAACGAATTTGATCGTTTGGCAAAGATCTCACAAGATATCTTGCGTCACATGGTTGTAAAGCGCGACTTTGCATCAGCTGAGTAATTGTTAGCTTAATTGTCTAACATTTTTATTGACTTAGTTTTATTGGTCGATGGACCATTGAAAGGAGACTTTCCATATGATTAATCGTGTTGTTCTGGTTGGTCGCTTGACGCGTGACGTTGAATTACGTTACACGACTTCAGGTGCTGCTGTCGGAACTTTCTCACTTGCTGTTAACCGTCAGTTTACTAACGCTAATGGTGAGCGTGAGACCGACTTTATTAACGCCGTTATCTGGCGTAAGTCGGCTGAAAACTTTGCAAACTTTACCTCTAAGGGGTCATTGGTTGCAGTTGAAGGCCGTTTGCAAACTCGTAACTACGAGAACCAACAAGGTCAACGTGTATATGTCACAGAAGTTGTCGTTGATAACTTCTCGTTGTTGGAGAGTCGCGCTGAAAGTGAGCAACGCCGTGCGCAAAGCGGTTCAGCAAACAATAACTTCGGCGGTGGTCAACAGGGTGGCAACCAAGGCGGCTTTAATGCCGCGCCGGCACAAAATCC
>NZ_KQ970392.1:191696-192994 GCF_001579105.1 Weissella sp. DD23
GGCACAAAATCCATTCGGTGCACCTGCATCAAATGGTAATGTGTTTGGTGGTGCGTCAACACCTGCACAATCATCTAATGATCCTTTCGGTGGTGGTCAAGAGGTTGATATCTCTGACGATGATCTACCATTCTAAGTTGATATATCTAATTGTCTAACGACATAAGTCTATCAGGAGGAATTAATCATGGCACAACAACGTCGTGGTGGCGGCCCTCGCCGTCGTCGTAAGGTTGACTTTATCGCAGCCAACCACATCGAATACGTGGATTACAAGGACACTGAATTGTTGGAGCGTTTCATTTCAGAACGCGGTAAGATCTTGCCTCGTCGTGTGACGGGTACGTCTGCTAAGAACCAACGCAAGGTGACGACTGCTATCAAGCGTGCACGTGTTATGGGTCTTTTGCCATTCGTTGCAGAAGACTAATAGCATAACGCTTTTAGTAACAACCTTAAAAGAGCGACTCAGCTTTTGCTGAGTCGCTCTTTTTTTATCCATAGCAAGTGTGCTTTTGCCTTTTGACAGATGAACATGTCTGTTTAGCTGAGTATGCTGATACTGACCGATTTTAAGCCATAATGTTTTCGATTATGGGGCGTTTGTTTGTACATATCTGCATGGTAACGTTAGTGCTAATGAAGAAGGGGGTGTCTGCTGATGAAGAAGTGGATAATTAGTGTCGGGAGTGTGGCTGTTGCTTTAATTGTTGGTGCGGTGGGGATGGCAGCTTACAACGATCATAAGGAAGAGCAATTTGAGCGTCGATATGAAGCGAGTTTAGCTAAGAGTTACTCAGAATCAGCTAAGTTAGCCAGCGAGTCAACAAGCTCGTCGTCTGCAAGCGCTACGAGTGATTCAACGGCCACGAGCAGTGCCACGAGTTTGCCATCGCAAACTGCGGTAGAAACGCGTCTGAGTGAGGATTTGGACAAGTTTATTGCGGATCAAAAGGATGGTATCATTCAAACTGGTTCTAAAGAGGATATACGTGATGCGTTTGAAGATACCTACGTGGATACGTACCAAGATGAGTTAGAGGCGAAACACCCAGGGGAACAAAACGAAGACATTGTTGAAGGTATGATTGATCGTGGATTACTCGCCTTGAATTTTGATGGTCGAATTGCTGCGGTTAAATAAATTTTTCGCACACGGGGGAGAGTTTTCTGCCTCGTTTTTTTGATACAAAAAACCACTAGATCAAATGACCTAGTGGTTTATAGGATGGGCAGACAGGGGCTCGAACCCTGGACCCACGGTTTAAGAGTCCGTTGCTCTACCAACTGAGCTAACT
>NZ_KQ970392.1:193501-200533 GCF_001579105.1 Weissella sp. DD23
GGTTTGTAGCCGATTGATGAAGGCGATGGTAAACGAGCTGCTTATCTAACTATGGGAATAATTATTGCAAAAAAGAAAACCACTAGATCAAATGACCTAGTGGTTTATGGGATGGGCAGACAGGGGCTCGAACCCTGGACCCACGGATTAAGAGTCCGTTGCTCTACCAACTGAGCTATCTGCCCATATTTCTATGCCGTTGCCTCAACAACAGAAACTATCTTACCAAGTCTATGAATGTTTTGCAACCCCCTTTTTGCGCAAAAAATGAATTGTATGACTAGAAAGTTACGAAAATCGTCTGAAAAGTTACGAAAACGCTGTAACATGATATAATTATTACCAGAGACCCGCCACTGGGAGGATGAAAACTAATGAGTAAAATTTTAGTCGTTGATGACGAAAAACCAATTTCAGATATTATTAAGTTTAATTTGACAAAAGAAGGATATGACGTTGTCGTGGCCATGGATGGTCGTGAAGCGTTAGATCTATTTGAAAGTGAAGATCCTGATTTAGTGTTGCTGGATCAGATGTTGCCTGAACTTGAAGGAACCGAAGTGTTGCGTCAAATTCGTACGAAGTCACAGACACCAGTTATTATGGTGACTGCTAAGGACTCAGAAATTGACAAAGTGCTTGGTTTGGAGATGGGGGCGGACGATTACGTGACGAAGCCATTCTCAAATCGTGAGTTGTTGGCGCGTATTAAAGCAAACCTACGTCGTCAGACGCCAGTTGTCGGTCAAAATGTGATGGATGACAGTGGTGATATTAAGATTGGTGCTTTGACGATTCACCCGGATGCTTACATGGTATCTAAGAATGGTCAAGATATCGAATTAACACACCGCGAATTTGAATTGTTGCACCACTTGGCTAAGCACATTGGTCAAGTGATGACGCGTGATGACTTGTTGCAAACGGTTTGGGGCTACGATTACTTTGGGGACGTGCGCACGGTTGACGTTACGGTTCGTCGAATTCGCGAAAAGATTGAAGAAACACCAAGTCACCCACAAATTTTGATGACGCGACGTGGTGTTGGTTACTATTTGAAGGCGTCTGAAGAATAATAACTAAACATTCGATAGAGTGGCTGTTAGCTACTATAAATAACGTACGTAACAGGCTGATGCCCTGCCGATTGGCATGGCATTAGCCTTTTTTAGTCAAAGTGGGAGATTTTAATGGCTGAAGATATGCAAGAGCCGAAGAAGTGGCGACGTTTTTTCTCGTCGATCCATTTTAAGATTGCATTAGTATTTACGCTCACGTTGTTGGTGACACTTGAGTTAGTTGGTGCCTTTTTCGTAAAGCGTTTGGAACAACAAAACCTGGCGAGTTTCCGAACCCAAATTGCTTTACCGGCATATGTTAATGATTCATTAACACAACAATTAACAAGTAGTGATCAGACAAAAGTGAATGCGGATATTCACACGATTTTGACATCGGTGAATAATGCGTCAATTTCTGAGATTACAGTTGTTGACTCCTCAGGGATTGTACGTGGCACAAGTGATATTAATAATCAAGACGAAGTGGGTCAAAAAACGACGGATGCCAATGTGAAAGCAGCGTTGGCTGGCGGTAAATATACCAAGAATCCGGTTGAGCAGCGTTCGGGCACACGGTACCAAGTGATGGTAAAGCCACTGGTTAGTTCATCAGCAGGCGAAAGTAACATCGTTGGGGTTGTTGAGGTTCGGGCTAGTTTAGAGACGGTTTATGACAATCTGAATCATATTTCACTGATTTACTTCTCTGCGTCGTTGCTGGCCGTGATGCTAGGTGTCGTGATGGCGGTTATTATCTCACGTAGCTTAACGAAGCCAATTGCGGAAATTAATGATCGAACAACTCGTATTGCGCAAGGTGATTATTCGGGTGGTATTTTAGTTCGCTCAAATGATGAGATTGGCCAACTGGCTGAAAATGTTAACGCCTTGGCTGTTCGAATTGAAGAAACAACGAATTCGACAGAGTTTGAACGTCGTCGATTGGATTCGGTGCTGGAACACATGACGGATGGGGTTATTGCAACTGATCGTCGTGGTAGCATCAACATCATTAATACGGCAGCACTGCAGATGACAGGAATTGATGACAGCACGGTTGCGATGGGGCAATCGATTCTGGAAGTTCTGCAAATATCAGATCGTTATAATTTGCGTGAATTGCTTGATAATCAAGAAGAATTATTGCTTGATTTCAGTACGGATGAGCGTCAATTGATTATTCGAGCGTACTTTAGTTTGATACAACGCGCGTCAGGCTTTATTTCAGGGCTGGTCATTGTGCTGCATGACGTCACAGAACAGCAGCGAATTGAATTGGAGCGTCGGCAATTCGTTTCAAACGTGTCACACGAGTTACGGACGCCGTTGACGTCTGTGAAGTCATACGTTGATGCGTTGCAAGAGGGTGCGATTGATGATCCTGAAGTGGCGCGCAATTTCTTGGCGGTTGCACAAGATGAAACGACCCGTATGATTCATATGATTAATGATTTGCTTGAGTTATCACGGATGGATTCAGGCACAATGAAGCTTGAAACAGAATATGTTAACGTGGGTGAGTTGTTTAATTATATTTTGAATCGTTTCGACATGATTATTGCGAACGATGATAAACCTGAAAAGTACTACACGATTAAACGTGAAATTCCAAAGGTGCAAATCTGGGTTGAGTTAGATACGTCTAAGTTCACCCAGGTAATTGATAACATTATGAATAATGCTATTAAGTATTCACCAGATGGTGGTGTGGTAACGGCCCGGATGATTGATAATCAGAAGGAAGTTGTGTTGAGTATCACAGACCAAGGTTTGGGAATTCCTAAAAAAGACTTGGGTCACATTTTTGATCGTTTCTTCCGTGTGGATAAAGCGCGTTCGCGTGCCCAAGGTGGTACGGGACTGGGATTGGCAATTTCAAAGGAAATTATTGAACGTTTTGGCGGCCGGATTTGGGTAGAATCGGCTGAGGGACAGGGCTCGACGTTCTCGATTTCATTGCCATATGAACCATACGATCCTACTGATGATGAGTGGGATGACGGAGAATGGGATGATTAATCGTCTACATTTTCGTTTGAAGGTGTTGATGCGCCGTTTCGGCCTTGTCACGGCGTTGATACTTGCAATTTTAGTAAGTTTAATTTTGTCGGTTGGTTTGTGGCGAAGTCCAGGGCGTGATTTGAAAAACGCGTCGGATGCGGATGCCACTAAGCAGGTTGTGGCGGCCAAGTCAGTGACCGGACTGTATGATTTAGATCAACTGGTGTATAACCAAAAAGATGGACAATACATGGTTGTGGACTACCGACCAACAACGACTAAGATGATTAAACGGTTAGCGGATTGGCAGATGACGTTTGATAAGAAGGAACGGTTATCGAATAAGGGTTATCTGAAAGCTTTGGCACAATCAAACACAATGGTAATGGCATTTCCAGATGCGGTTGCGGGTAACATTGTGGATGACATGCTGAGCGGTGATTTAGATTTGCCGACGAATGCTGAGATTAGTCGTATTCGCGTGCCGATGGGTGATGCGAATACGGTAGCGTTTTTTGATGATAAAAAACGCGTGGTTTATCGTTACAAGGTGACCTCTGCTGCTAAGACGATGGCTTCCTTTAAAATGAGCTCTGAAACTGTGCCAGTGGCGTACCGGTTAAACGGCAAGCATCTTTTGACGGATACGTTATCAGATGTGTCGCTACGTTCGTATAGTTATCTAATGGAGACGAATGGGACAAATAATTATTTGTCTTCGCTATTTGCTGGCACGACCACACCGAGTGCAACGCGTAAGGGAGATATCCTAACGTATAATGATGGGTCATCACGACAAATGACATTGAATACGAACAGCGGTGTGGTACACTTTGACGCCTATGACGTTGATAATGTCGGCGATGACTTCAATGAGCGAATGCGAATGGGCTACGATTGGTTAGTCCGCATTCATCAGATTCCGGATAACATTTATTTCTTTGAGAGCCACGATATGGGCCGTAATTTAACGTACCGATTATACGTGAACGGGTTACCGATTTATAACCAAACGACGTATGGAACGGTTCAAATTAAACAACATGATGTGCGACACGAAGAAATTGATTTTTCACAGTACTCGCTTCAGGTGCCACTACCAGCGGACAATGATTCGCGGGCCACGCTTTCTGATTCCGCTGCAGTTTACAAACAATTAGCGGATATTGGCATTAGTAAGAAACAAGTTGTTGATTTAGCATATGGTTATCGTTGGGTGTCTGACACGACTGAAAATGTGGTGACTTTGCAGCCTGAGTGGTACTTTGAGGTCGGCGACAAATGGCAAGCGGTGAAGGATGCGATTGCTGATGCGCAACAGGAGGGCGACGACTAATGGATTTTAAAAAGATATTAGCGACTTTTCTGGCTGTGTTTGTGGTGATTGATATTTTTTTAGCTGTGCAATGGTTTCAATTACATCAGCCTGCTTCCAATCCAACGTCATCAGAAAGTATTCTCACTGAGATGCGAAATGATGGCATTAAGGTTGGTAAACTTGGTCAAACTGAGAAGACGGGTTTCTATCTTGCCGGTAAGAGTGGCGAGACGTTTTTGCGAGATCGGTTATCGACATTAAGCAAGACGTGGGATGCGAAGCTGACGAATGATCAATTAACCGTTACGCCTAGTCGCACGATTAATCTAGGGAAGTCACGTGCAGACGTGCGCAAAGCAATTGATAAGATTGTTAACGATCCACGCAAGGTTATTGCCGGGTCGCAGTATCGCTATGATGCGAAGTTAACGGAGTATGCTAACAAAACCTCGACAGAGTCGGACGTTGTGGTTTATGCCCAGAAGATTTCTGATTCACGGTCGTTCATGTCGCAACGGGCGCAAATTAGATTTGTGCTCACCGCAAATCATGAATTAAAGAGCTATACGCAAAGTTATGTTGAAAATCCACAGGTGCTGCGTGACTCAACAAGTTTGATTTCGGAAGAGAAAGCGTTAATTGGGGCATATCAGTACAATGAGATTCCTAATAATGGCACGGTTAACTGGAGTGAGCTGGGGTATTCACCATTGACGACGGTGCATGGTGATATTATTTTTGTACCAGCTTGGATTTTTTCAGTAACAGACCCTTCTGATGAAACGACAATTTTACGGGTCAATGCGCTAAATGGCTCATTGATGAAATAATCACGTGTTAGAATAGTTAATGACGAAACGCCACATGACATTTTTGTCGTGTGGCGTTTTTTAACAGGTGATAAATACGATTAAGATAGGGGATGCACAAAGTGGCAAGTGAATTTAGTGTGTCAATGTTGGCTTCGGGTAGCCAAGGAAATGTGACCTATATTGAAACCCCCACGCATAAGGTGTTGGTGGACGCAGGGTTATCAGGTAAAAAGATTGATGGCCTAATGTCCCAAATTGGGCGATCGTTACAGGATGTTGATGCATTGTTTGTGACACACGAACATAGCGATCATATTGCGGGTGTTGGTGTTTTAGCTCGTAAATACGGGTTTGATATTTATGCTAATGCCAAAACATGGGATGCGATGGCCGGTAAAATTGGTAAGGCAAAGCCAGAACAAATGAACCTGTTTGAAGCGGGGGATACGAAGTTATTTGGTGATTTAGACGTCGAGAGTTTCAGCGTGTCGCACGATGCGGCTGATCCACAGTTCTATGCGTTTCATCACAATAATAAAACGTTCGCTATGTTAACTGATACGGGTTATGTGAATGATCGCATTGCTGGGACAATCCGTAATGCCGATGCGATTTTGATGGAAGCGAATCACGATTATGAAATGTTACGGATGGGTGGTTACGCTTGGTCATTGAAGCAACGTATTTTGAGCGATCAAGGACACTTATCAAATGAAGATGGTGCCTTAGCATTGACCGAAATTTTGGGTGATCGGACTAAAAATGTTTATTTGGGGCACTTGAGTCAAGAAAACAACCAAAAGCCATTGGCACATTTGACGGTCCAGCAAGTATTGGAAGAACATGACTTTGGTGTTAACCATGATTTTAATTTATTTGATACGGATCCAGCGGTTGCGACGAAATTGTTCGAGGTCTAAATTAGCGACCTTAAGCCGTCTTAAAGGGTTTATTTCTATAATTACGGTACAATAATCGGAAAATAGACATGGAGGGGAATAACCATGGACAACGGAGATAAGCGAGAGAAAAGTATGAAAAAGACATCAACCACAAAAATAGCAATTATCGGGATTGTTGCCGGGCTAGTCGGCGGTGGTGCCGCTGCTGGTGGCGTAACTTACCTGAATAATGCCGGCACTTTTTCAACAGTTACGACTGGTAAGACGACACCGGTGAAGGTAAGTAACTCGAACGTGAAGGGCGAATCTGATGCAACGAAGGCCTTTAACAAGGTGTCGGGCGCAGTTGTGTCAGTGATTAACTTGCAAAAGCAACAATCACTTTCAGACAGCGGCTCATTATTTGGTGGGTTGTTTGGTGGTGATGAGTCATCGTCAAGTGATAGCAAGTCAACAGATTCATCAGACCTTCAAACGGCTTCTGAGGGATCAGGAGTGGTTTACAAGAAGGATGGTAACACGGCTTATATCGTCACGAACAACCACGTGGTTTCAGGGTCAAACGCGTTGCAAGTCTTGTTGAGCGATGGGACTAAGCTGACGGCGACGTTGGTTGGTACTGATGAGCAAACTGATTTGGCTGTGTTGAAGATTAATGCAAGCAAGGTATCAGAGGTAGCTGACTTTGCTAACTCAAGTAAGATTGAGCCGGGACAATCAGTTTTGGCCATCGGGTCACCATTGGGATCAGAGTATGCGACGTCAGTGACAGAAGGAATCATTTCAGCAACGAAGCGTGAAGTCGATGCCACAAATGAGAATGGTGATTCACTCGGTAAGGCCACGGTTATCCAAACGGACGCGGCAATTAATCCCGGAAATTCAGGTGGCCCATTGGTAAACTTGGCCGGTCAAGTCGTTGGTATCAACTCAATGAA
>NZ_KQ970392.1:200553-201389 GCF_001579105.1 Weissella sp. DD23
TGGTATCAACTCAATGAAGTTGGCATCGTCAACTGACGGTACGTCGGTTGAAGGAATGGGATTTGCGATTCCGGCTAATACGGTAGTCAACATCATTAACGAGTTGGAGAAGAATGGAAAGGTTGAACGACCAGCTTTGGGCGTTTCAATGGTTGATTTGAGTAACGTCTCAACGACGGATCAATCAACAATCTTGAAGTTGCCAACCAGCGTTTCAGGTGGTGTCGTGGTCATCAGTACTGAAGATGGTTCAGCAGCAGCGACTGCGGGCTTGAAGAAGTACGATGTGATTACCAAGATTGACGATACTGAGGTTACTGGTTCTGGTGACTTGCGAGATGCTTTGTATAAGCACAAGGTTGGTGACACGATTAAGGTAACTTACTACCGCGATGGTAAGCAAAAGACGACTGACGTGAAATTGACGAAGACGACGAGCTCATTATCAACGAAGTCAGAAGCAAATCAAAACTAAAAAAACGTGAAAAACAGGGCACATTTTGCGATGTGTCCTGTTTTTGCAACTAATTTCTTACTGAAAGTTAGTTTTGTTAATCAATTGAAACATTCTATTTACATAAAATTCATACGAATTGGCTATTATATATTTATCCACTGTTCCTAGTGGATTTCATTACTCCCCAAAGTACATGAAGCGTCACGCAGTTCCCCAAACTGCGTGACACCCCCCTCGCTGGTTGCGATAGTAGCCGGCGGCGGACCATCGTTGCGTTCCCCCTCTTGCACGATGGTCTTTTTTTGTACAAAAAATAAGGTTCGATAGCATAAGCTGTCGAACCTTTTTCGTTGGTATTAATTAACACTAAATTCCAAAC
>NZ_KQ970392.1:201786-205536 GCF_001579105.1 Weissella sp. DD23
TATAGTCACCAAGAACTGTTTCGCCAGTTAACAAAGAATAAGCGATTTCAACAATACCACTGTCGAAAGTATCAGCCACGTTTGCTGATAAAGTTGTTGTTTGAACATCAAGTAGCATTGAACCTTGGGCTGTGGTGTAACGAGTGGGGATGGTTTGATCGGCCATAAACCGCAAATGAGTGGCGCTTTCGCCAGAACGCTTTAGCGACACTTCACCATCCGGACGTACTTTGAACGTGACTGGGGTTTCAAATCCTGCTTGGTGCTCGGTATAGCGTAAGTAGGCCGTGCCGTTCATTTCGACCAGGGTGCCGGTTTCTGTAAAAGTAAAGGTCTCTTTATCACCGTCTTGGTGGATAGTTGTTTGTAATTTTACTGATACGGGTCGTTCGTTGTTAGTGGCAGACATATAAAATCTCCTTATAAAATCCTATTGAACCTATTATACAGGCTTTTGTACGTTATAATGTAAGAAACAATTGATCTGATAAATCAGAAAGGCGTTGTGGCAATCATGATGACAACAGTAAAAGAGAAAGTTTTCCGCGACCCAGTGCATAACTTTATTCGTGTCCAAGATCAGGTTATTCTTGACTTGATCGGCACCACTGAGTTTCAACGGTTGCGACGCATCAAGCAGTTGGGCGTTGCCAGTGCCGTCTTCCACGGTGCGGAACACTCACGATTTTCACATTCATTAGGGGTCTACGAAATTGCACGGCAATTTGCTGATCACCTTGAGAAGTTTTTCCCTTCTAAGGAACCTGGGGATGGCTTGTGGGATGCAAACGAACGATTGGTGTTGTTAAGTGCGGCGTTGCTACATGATTTAGGCCACGGCCCATACTCACATACGTTCGAACATATTTTTAATACTGATCACGAAGCTTATACGCAACAAATTATTTTGTCACCAGAAACAGAAATCCACCAAGTGTTGGCTGAGGTGGCACCTGATTTCCCGGCCAAGGTGGCGAGTGTGATTGCCAAGACCTATCCGAACCCGCAAGTGGTGCAATTGATTTCAAGTCAAATCGATGCCGACCGGATGGATTATCTGTTACGAGATGCTTATTATTCGGGTGCCACTTACGGTGAATTTGATTTGTCACGCATTATTCACGTGATGCGTCCTTATGAGGGCGGGATCGCCTTCGATCAAAAGGGCATGTATGCCATTGAAGACTATGTGGTCTCACGCTACCAAATGTACGTGCAGGTGTACTTCCACCCGGTTTCACGTTCGTTTGAGGTGTTGCTACAACATCTACTAGAACGTGCGAAGTTCTTGTACGATGAGAGTCAGGCAGATCCACGTATTTCAGCGGATTTCATTTCGCCAGCCTTACAACCGCTCTTCGCCGGTGAGGTGACACTCCAACAATACTTGATGTTGGATGACTCGGTCATGCTGGCTAATATTAGCGAATGGCGTTTGGCTGATGATGCGATTTTAGCTGATTTGGCAACACGTTTCTTGGATCGTAAACCACTGAAGTCGATTTTGATTGAAGATGATGCACGTAGTTTGCTGCCAGCAATTACGAAATTGATTTCATCAGCTGGGTTTGATGAGCGTTATTACACCGCAGAAAACGATAGTTATGACTTACCGTATGATGCTTATAATCCGCGTGATAAAAAGCCACGAACCCAAATTGAATTAATTCAGCCAGCTGGTGAGTTGGTTGAATTGTCAACGCAAAGTGCGCTGGTTGAAGCGATGACAGGCCGCATCTTTGGTAATGCCCGCTTCTTCTTCCCACGTGAGATGATGAGTGAACATGCTGTGGGTGATGTCATGGCGCCGCTTTACAATGAATTCCAGCGTTATGTGCATAACGAAACACTAATTGCACCAGTAACTAAATAAGGTGGGCCGAGTGCTGCCAGACGAAACCGTTTATGGGGGATAAACATGACGATTAAGCTAATTACAATTGATATTGATGACACATTGGTGAATACAGCCAAGCAAGTTACGCCACGTGTGAAGGCTGCATTGAACGAAGCAACGGCGCAAGGCGTTAAAGTTGTTCTGACGACAGGACGTCCATTGCCGGGCGTGCAAGAATACTTGGATGAACTGGGATTGAACAATCGTGACGACCAGTATGCAGTGACGTATAACGGTGGCGTTGTGCAAACTACCTCAGGTAAGGCGCTGGGCGGTCAGGAATTGTCGTACGACGATTATTTGACGTTGCGTGAAGTGGCCAATGACTTGGGTGCGTACCTGCAAGTTGAAACGTTGGATGCTGCCTATACAACGGATGACACAATCAACTATTGGGCAAGTCGTGAAAACTTCTTGATTAAGATGCCGTTGCATGTGACGGATATGGCTGAGATGGATCCAAATGACCATTATGTTAAGTTCATGTTTATCGGTGACGAAGCCGACGTGGATCGCTGGCGTGAGGCATTGCCCCAAGCCATTCGTGATAAGTACTATATTGTCAAGTCAACGCCCCAACACTTGGAGTTCATGCACAAGGATGCTACGAAGGGGAGCGGGTTATTGGCACTAGCAGAATTGCTGGGCATCGACCGATCAGAGACCATGGCGTTGGGCGACCAACAAAATGATCTGACGATGATTGAGGCGGCTGGTTTGGGTGTCGCCATGGGAAATGCAGTGCCTGAAGTGAAGGCAATTGCGGACGTTGAAACCACGACACAAAATGAAGATGGCGTTGGTGTGGCAGTCGAAAAATGGGTTCTTGGTCGAGATATGCCGGAATTGGCGGATTAACCGAGAATAATATTTGCCGAAATGCCTGAAATATTGTAAGATAAGACATTGAGTAAGACCGCGAAAGGACGTGCAGTGATTTGGCATTAACACAATTTGACGGCCAAAATAAGGCTGAGCTTTCAATGATTGAAGTTGCTCGTGCGATTTTGTCTGACCGTCATGACACCATGGCGTTTAGTGATTTGTTGAATGAAGTACAATCATTCACTGGTAAGACGGACGAAGAGATTCGTGCGCGCTTGGCACAATTTTACACTGATTTGAATATTGACGGTTCATTCATTTCTTTGGGTGATAACGTTTGGGGGCTTCGTTCATGGTACCCAATCGACTCAATCGATGAAGCCGTTCACTTGGATCTTGAAGAAGAAGAAGGTCAACCAAAGAAGAAGAAGCGTAAGAAGATCAATGCCTTCTTGGCAGACGTTGCAGATGATGACGATGTTATCGACTACAATGATGATGATCCTGAAGACGATGACTTCGGTGACGTTGAAGAAGAAGACGAGACGGCAGCTGCATCAGATGATGATGACGATGCGGATGACGACGATGACGACGATTCAGATGACAACTTCGGTAATGACGAAGTTGCCGGCGGAATCGGTGAAGAAATCGGTGGCATCGCTCCAGTCGACGACGACTATGGTTCAGGTGACATCGAACGTTAATTTTTAATTAACAATAAAAACGCATGGCTGTGAGGGCTATGCGTTTTTTTGTGATTGTTAAAACGTTTTTGCATTTTCTTAAGAATTCCCGTAAACTGGTAAAGTTGCTTTTTTAGAGGTAACCGCGAGAAAGCCCTCGCGTAATAAAGTAAAGCGTGCGCGGTAAACCGCACGTTAATCAAGAACCGGAAGAGAGGTATTCATTATGAATGCACCACAAACGTCCCCAAAGTTTTCTTGGGAACACGTCGCTAAAATTTTTAAGCCATCATGGTATGTCGAACAGATGAAGGGCTGGGCAACAGCCTCATACATGTTGTT
>NZ_KQ970392.1:205833-208959 GCF_001579105.1 Weissella sp. DD23
AGCCTCATACATGTTGTTGATGTTCGGGTTTGGTTTTCTGATTAGTCAAACGATTGCTAACCCTGTTACGGGGATGGCTGTTTGGACGTTGATTGCCGCCTTGCTAGGGTTTACGACAACCTTGGCAATTACGAATGCACGACCTGTGAACGGTATTTTAGGGTTAATTTCGGCCCTTGTATACATCGGTTTGGCAATTGAAGCGCACAACCCGGCAGATGCAATTTTGCAATTCGTTTATATTATTTTGTTGGATTTGCCGGTTATTTTAATGCCATCATGGTCAAAGAATGTGGCCATGAATGTACGCAAGATTAGTGAAGTAAAAGATCGTGGCGAAAAAATGACCTTTGCTAAGACACGGACGTTCTTTGTTTTAGTCTTTGTCTTGTCATTTGTGGCGCTGTACTTTTTCGAAATTTATATCACACACTCACCACGTCCGTTGATTGACGCGGGTGCAGCTGCTATCGGAATTACCGGGGCAGTGTTAACGACGCTCCGCTTTTCAGAGGCTTACTACATGTGGTTCCTACAGGGAATCGCACAAGTTGTCTTGTGGGGGATGACCGCCGCACAAGGGGATGCCTCATTGGTCTTGTTCTTTACGTACATGTTGTACATGGGAAACGACGTCATCGCCTTCTTTGCCTCACCATGGTTTAAGAAGAGTTTGCGTGTGGCAGATAAAGAAGACTAGGAATGTCGGAGGTTTTTAAAACCTTCGACGTGACCAAGTCGCCCTTATCAGGTGCGTCCTTGTTCTTGATTCCTGGCCAAAGCCAGGGATCTTAGAACAAGAGCTGCTGTGGCAAAGATTAAAATAAATAATATTGGCACTTAATATTGACTTACTTTGAAAAGGTGTGTATTATTAAGTTCCGGGCTCTTGTATTTGTTTAATACAAGACGTAATCAAAGTTGATTAACGCTCCCAACGCTATAATTAGCATTGGGAGCTTTTTTATTTTTTATTGCTCCTGCACAAAGAACTCGGAGGATTATTTTTATGACAGCTAAGTACGTCTTTGTTACCGGTGGTGTGGTTTCATCATTGGGTAAAGGTATCGTCGCAGCATCATTGGGCCGCTTGTTGAAGAACCGCGGTTTCAAGATTGCCGTACAAAAGTTTGATCCATACATTAACGTCGACCCAGGAACGATGTCACCATATCAACACGGTGAAACTTTTGTCACTGATGATGGTTTGGAAACTGACTTGGACTTGGGACACTATGAGCGTTTCATCGACATTAACTTGAACAAGTATTCAAACGTGACGTCAGGTCGTGTTTACTCTGAAGTTTTGGCCAAGGAACGTCGTGGTGATTATGATGGTGCAACTGTACAAGTTATTCCACACATCACGAATGCATTGAAGGAAAAGATGATGCGCGCCGCTGAAACAACGGATGCTGACATCGTGATTACTGAAGTTGGTGGAACGGTTGGTGATATTGAATCATTGCCATTCATCGAAGCATTGCGTCAAATGAAGCGCGAAGTTGGTGCTGAAAACGTCGCATACATCCACACGTCATTGATTCCATACTTGCGTGCTGCAGGAGAAATGAAGACGAAGCCAACGCAACACTCAGTTGCTGAGTTGCGTTCATTGGGAATTCAACCTGACATGTTGGTTGTTCGTACTGAGCAACCAATTACGCCAGAGATGCGTGAGAAGTTGGCATTGTTCACGGACGTTGCGCCAGAAGCAGTTATTGAGTCTTTGGACGTTGACATCTTGTACGAAATTGCTTTGAACATGCAAAAGCAAGGCATGGACGATGTTATCTTGAAGCGTTTGGGCTTGACGGCTGAACCAGCTGACATGACTGAATGGACAGCCATGATTGAAAAGATCCGCAACTTGAAGAAGAAGTTGAAGATTACGTTGGTTGGAAAGTATGCTGATTTGCAAGATGCCTACATTTCAGTTAACGAAGCATTGCGTGCCGGTGGTTACGCGGTTGACGCTGATGTAGAAATCAACGCCATCAACTCAGAAAAGGTTAACGATGAGAACGTTTCAGAATTGTTGGCTGATGCTGATGGTGTGATCGTGCCTGGTGGGTTCGGAGCTCGTGGTACTGAAGGTAAGATTTCAGCAATCCAATTTGCTCGTGAGAACAATGTGCCATTCTTGGGCGTATGCTTGGGAATGCAATTGGCTTCAGTTGAATTTGCTCGTCACGTCCTTGGTTACGCGGATGCCAACTCAATTGAGTTGAACCCAGACACAGATGCGCCAGTTATCGCTTTGATGAACGACCAAAAGGAAGTTACGGATCGTGGTGGTACTTTGCGTCTTGGTTTGTACCCAGCTGACTTGAAGGATGGTACGTTGATGAAGGCAATCTATGAGGGTCAAGATGAGATCCAAGAGCGTCACCGTCACCGTTACGAATTCAACATTGATTACCGTAAGGAATTCGAAGATGCTGGTATGGTCTTTGCCGGAACGTCACCTGATGATCGCTTGATGGAAATTATTGAATTGCCAGAAAACGACTTCTTCGTGGCTGCCCAATACCACCCAGAATTCTTGTCACGTCCATACCGTCCAGAACCTTTGTACGGTGCCTTTGTTAAGGCTGCTTTGGACAAGAAGGAAGCTTAATTTAGTTAATGTAAGAGCTCGTTTCCAATGATGGGGAACGAGCTCTTTTTTACGGGGACTGGCTTTCTCAATATTTCGTCATAGAACTAACCAAATTGATAATTTTAAAGTAATGTTTACGCCTTACGCCGGAATGGCAAGTTTCCTTGTTATTGGTGTATCTGTACTGTAAAATTGACAAGGAATGTTATCCAGGTGACGAGGAAACGTCCTGATCGGCGATAGTCGATTAGTAACTGCGATAACAGACAATAGTTAATGAAATGAACGGGCCTGAACGGGCGTAGGGGGCAACCCCTGTTAATAAAAAGGGTGAAAATAATGAAGAAATTGGTTATCCATGGTGGTCGTCGCCTGAGTGGCGAAGTGACTATCGGTGGCGCAAAGAATTCAACAGTGGCATTGATTCCGGCAGCGATTCTAGCAGAAACGCCAGTGAAGTTTGATAGTGTGCCTGATATTTTAGATGTATACAACTTGCAAGTAATTTTGGAATCAATGAACGT
>NZ_KQ970392.1:208979-217603 GCF_001579105.1 Weissella sp. DD23
GTAATTTTGGAATCAATGAACGTCACGTCAACATTTAAGGGTGGCGAATTGATGATTGACCCAACTGAAATTATCGAAGCAGAGTTGCCTTCGACGGCAATTAAGTCTTTGCGCGCCTCATATTACTTTATGGGTTCTTTGCTTGGCCGTTTTGGTCGCGCAACAGTAACATTCCCTGGTGGTGATAACATTGGGCCACGACCAATTGACCAACACATTAAAGGGTTTGAAGCGCTTGGTGCGAAGGTTCGTGAAGAAAATGATACGGTCTACATCACAGCCGATGATGGACTAAAGGGCGCTCGTATTTTCTTGGATATGGTGTCAGTTGGTGCAACCATGAACATCATCTTGGCTGCTGTACATGCTGAAGGAACAACGATTCTGGAAAATGCAGCCCGCGAGCCTGAAATTATCGATTTGGCAACCTTCTTGAACAACATGGGCGCACAAATTCGTGGGGCTGGTACGGATGTCATTCGCATTACCGGTGTGCCTAAGCTAGAGTCAAAGAACACGCACACGATTATTCCTGACCGTATTGAAGCAGGGACTTATTTAGCATTGGCTGCGGCGCAAGGTGATGGGGTTTTGGTTAAGAATGTTATTCCAGAACACTTGGAATCATTTACGGCTAAAATGATTGAGATGGGTGTGCAATTGGATGTACGCGAAGATAGTATTTACGTACCAAAGTCGGAAAACTTGACGCCAATTCACATTAAGACAGCGCCATTCCCTGGCTTTGCCACTGACTTGCAACAGCCAATTACGCCATTGCTAACATTGGCTGATGGGGAAAGTGTGATTACGGAAACGATTTACCCAGAGCGCACACGCCACATTCCTGAACTACAAAAGTTAGGCGTGGCAATTGAAAACCCTGAATATGGTCAAATTACGGTTACTAAGAGTAATAACTTCCATGGGGCTAGTGTGGCTGCAGCTGAAATTCGTGCGGGTGCTTCATTGGTCACTGCTGGCCTAATGGCAGACGGCATTACAGAAGTAACTAATGCTGAGCACGTTTTGCGTGGTTACGATCACATCATCCACAAGTTGACGATGTTGAATGCAGATATTCAAATTGCGGAAGATTAATTTACGTTAATCACAGCATTTAATTTAAAAAATTTAAACCGTCTTCACGACCGGAGTGACGCGTCGTGAGGGCGGTTTTGTTATGATTCTATGAATTTTCTGCTACCGTGTTACTTGCTAATTACTTGTTAACAGGATAAGATAGATAAGTTACAAAAAGGACTGTTGCCAAAATCAAACGCAGTATGGATGCCGGATTGTGTCTAGTTTGAATTTTGTTCGTAGTTCGCGATATATAGAGCGCGATTGACTCCGCAATCGCAACTGGAGGAAATATTTTGAAGTTTTCAGAGTTGGGTCTATCACAAGACCTATTGACGGCCATTGAGAAGCATGGCTATGTAGAGGCCACGCCAATCCAGGAACAAACGATTCCTTTGACTTTGGCTGGTAAGGACGTTATCGGTCAAGCCCAAACGGGAACCGGTAAGACGGCCGCTTTCGGATTGCCAATCTTGAACATGATTGACACTGACAGCAACCAAGTACAAGCACTTGTTGTCTCACCAACACGTGAATTGGCTATTCAAACACAAGATGAGCTATTCAAGTTGGGACGCGATAAGCGTGTTAAGGTACAAGCTGTCTTTGGTGGTGCTGATATTCGCCGCCAAATCAACGGTTTGAGCCATGGTGCTCACATCGTTGTTGGAACGCCTGGTCGTTTGATCGACCACATCAACCGTGGCACGATCAACTTGTCAAACGTTAAGACTTTGGTCTTGGACGAAGCTGACGAAATGTTGAACATGGGATTCTTGGAAGACATCGAGTCTATCTTGAAGGCTGTTCCTGATCAACGTCAAACGTTGTTGTTCTCAGCAACGATGCCACCTGCTATCAAGCGTATTGGTGTGCAATTTATGACGGAACCAGAGCACATTCAAATCGCTGCCAAGGAATTGACAACTGATTTGGTTGAGCAATACTACGTTCGCGTGCGTGACTTTGAAAAGTTTGACACGTTGACGCACATCTTGGATGTACAACAACCTAAGTTGGCCATTATGTTTGGTCGTACAAAGCGTCGTGTTGACGAATTGACACGTGGTTTGGAATTGCGTGGCTTTAACGCTGCTGGTATCCACGGTGACTTGACGCAACAAAAGCGTTCACAAGTTTTGAAGCAATTTAAGAATGGTGAAATCAAGATTTTGGTTGCCACTGACGTTGCTGCTCGTGGTTTGGACGTTTCAGGTGTTGACTACGTTTACAACTTTGACATTCCACAAGATTCAGAATCATACGTTCACCGTATCGGTCGTACTGGTCGTGCCGGTGCTCACGGAACTTCTGTAACGTTCATCTCAAATGCTGAAATGGACTACTTGAAGGACATTGAAAAGTTGACGAAGAAGCGCATGTTGCCATTGAAGCCACCTACTCGTGAAGAGGCGTTGGCTGGTCGTATGTCAGTTGCAGCTGATTCAGTTGAAGCAGTTATTGCAGCAACTTCAGGATCAGTTGATTCAGAAGTTATCGATACTTTGGTTGAAAAGTACGATGCAAAGACTTTGGCTACGGCTTTGTTGGGAGCTGTTGCGAATGTTTCAGAAATGGATGCTGAATTCACGTTGTCACGTGAGCGTCCATTGCCACGTAAGCGTTCAGGCTTCGGCGGTGGTTCACGCAACGGTGGTGGATACCGTGGTGGTCGTCGCGACGGCGGTTCACGTAACGGCGGTGGATACCGTGGTCGTCGTGAAGGTGGTCGCGATGGCGAACGCGGACAACGCGAACGTCGTTCATTCGACCGCGGTGCCCGTACAGGTTCAGGTGATCGTTCACAACGTGGCCGCTCAGGCGCACCACGTCGTCAATCACGTGACTTTGTCATCAAGAATAACGATTAATAAAGAAGGCTGGTTGTATAACCGGCCTTTTTTGCGCAAAAATTTTGAATAGCAAACCGGACTTCTCAGCACAAGTTCTCTTTTTTATGCACCGTAATCGGGGTATAATGAGACAATGATTTATGGACTGGGAGGTCGATTATAATGATTATCGGACAAGGCATCGATGCACAAGTAATTAGCGATGTAACGCGTTTGGCAGAGCGTCGCCCTGAGTTTATTGATGTCGTGTTGACACCAGCAGAGCGTGAGGTGTTTGACGTACGTAAGGGTAAGCACCAAATGGAATTTTTGGCTGGCCGTTTTTCTATTAAAGAAGCGTATAGTAAAGCCATTGGTACGGGCATTGGATCTGAAGCCCACTGGCACGACATGGAAGTATTACCAAATGAAGCTGGACAACCAGTCATGGTTAAGCACCCCAAGCAAGACGAGGCGGTGGCACATATTTCAATTTCACACACAGGTGATACCGTACATAGTTCAGTAATTTTGGAATCGTTGGCGTCTTTACACCAACCGGTCAGTGAGCGTCGCCCATCTTGGTTGGAAATTTCAGCCGAGGCTTTGGCACATAATGTGGCCTACGTGCGCGAGCTGACCGAAACGAACCGGTTCTTTGCCGTTGTTAAAGCAAACGCATATGGGCATGGATTGCCACAAATTGTGACGGCAGCCAAGCGTGCTGGCGTGGATGGCTTTGCAGTGGCAACGATTGATGAAGGAGTTTGGTTGCGCCAATTTGGTGTGAAGTTACCCATTTTGATTTTGGGTGTGACGCCAGCGACTTATGTGGCTGACTTAGCAAAGTATGATTTAATTCCCGTGGTAGCCAGCGAGACATGGCTGGATGATGCGCTAAGTCAACTTAATTCCGAAGCAACCTTAACGGTATCCGTTGCAGTGGATACTGGCATGGGCCGAATTGGTATTCGCGATCGCACGGAACTCGAGCGGGTGGTTGCAAAGTTGAATGCAGCTGATAACGTTGTATTCCAAGGCATTGGCATGCACTTTGCGACAGCTGATGGGAATGATACAGTCTATTTTGAAAAGCAATTAGCCAAGTGGCACGAGTTGACAGACGAGTTGGATTTGCCAGCCGATATTTGGCGCCATTTGGCCAACTCGGGTACGTCATTGTGGCATGAGCAACCAAGTACGGACGCAGTTCGTGTTGGGGCGGCCATGTATGGATTCGATGCCTCACAGGGGGCCTTGCCAAATCGTGAGTTACAACCAGTTTTGTCATTGAAGGCTGAGTTGGTTCACGTTAAGCAGGTGCCAGCTGGGACATCAATTTCGTACGGGGCAACTTATACAACGACGGAACCAGAATGGATCGGGACAGTGCCAGTCGGGTACGCGGATGGCTATCCACGTGCTCTCCAAGGCATGGATGTTTTGCTACCAGATGGCCGTCGCGCAGAATTAGTTGGCCGAATTGCAATGGATCAATTTATGATCCGACTACCAGAAGAGATGCCGGTTGGAACGGTTGTCACGCTGATTGGTCAGGTCGGTGACGAAGAAATTACGTTAGTTGATTTGGCAAATAAGATGGATACGATTCCCTATGAAATCGCAACCGGATTGTCACCAAGATTACCACGTCATTTAGTGAAGTAGAGAGAGCGTATGGCAAGTCGACATGATATCAAACGAGGTGACATTTTCTTTGCGGATCTGTCACCTGTGGTGGGATCGGAACAAGGCGGTCAACGGCCGGTGGTGATTATTCAGAATGATGTGGGTAATCAACATGCACCAACCGTGATTGTTGCACCGATTACCGCGCAAATTGCAAAGCCTAAGATGCCGACCCACGTGGGGTTGCCGGCTGAATTAGAGGATACGGGGATTGCTCGGGATTCGGTAATTTTGCTGGAACAGATTCGAACGATTGATAAGCGCCGATTGCAAGATAAAATTGGCCTTGTCCCAGGTCACCTGGTGGCAAAATTAGATCAAGCGTTGGTCATTAGTTTAGGCTTAGTTTAGCCCCTTATTTTTCGGAATAGTTGCGAATAACTGTTAAAATAATAGCAATAAATAAAAGGAGGAGTGGTGCTCATGGAACACTTTAATGTGGGTGTTATTGGTTCAGGCCCTGCTGGTTTGTCAGCAGCCTTTCCATTGCAAGCAGCTGGTCAATCAGTTGTGATTGTCGAAGAGTATCTCTGGGGTGGTACCTGCCCTAATTATGGTTGCGATCCTAAGAAGGTCTTGTTGGCGGCTGTTGAAGCTAAGGAACAAGCAGAATGGATGCAACACACAGGCTTAATCGGTCACAATGAGATTGACTGGCCAGCCTTGATGGAACACAAGATGGCATACACGGATCCTGTGCCTGCTCGTAAGATTGCAGGCTTGGATGATGCGGGTATTACACACAAGTACGGACACGCCTACTTTGTTGATGAGCACACTGTCTCAACGGGAACGGAAACGTTCACGGCTGATAAGTGGATTATCGCAACGGGTGCGCGTCCTGCGCGTTTGTCAGTACCTGGTGATGAATTATTACACGACAATGAAGACTTCTTGAACTTGCCTAAGATGCCAGAGGAAGTGGCCTTCATCGGTGCTGGCTTTATTGCCATCGAATTTGCTGGTATTGCAGCGGCAGCGGGCGCTAAGGTACACGTTGTTGCGAAGCACGATGTTATCCTACGTGAGTTTGATCAAGATTTGACGCAAGATTTGATTGCGCAAATGGAGAGTAAGGGCATTACGTTCCACTGGAACTTTGATACCGCTGCCGTAGAAGAAACGGCGGATGGTCGCTTCGATATCGTTGCAGCAGATGGTCGTCGTGTAACAAGCGATATGCCATTTAT
Source organism: Weissella sp. DD23 (assembly GCF_001579105.1). Taxonomy (NCBI): domain Bacteria; kingdom Bacillati; phylum Bacillota; class Bacilli; order Lactobacillales; family Lactobacillaceae; genus Weissella; species Weissella sp. DD23. The sequence goes on from NZ_KQ970392.1 coordinate 214,774, forward strand.
TGCAGCTGGTCGTGCAGGTAATACAGAAGACTTGAACTTGGAAGCAGCTGGTGTTGAAGTTGCAGGTAATGGTATCAAGGTTATGGCTGATTTGCGTACAACGAACCCTAACATTTTTGCGGTAGGCGACGTTGCTGAATCACCTGTACCAAAGTTGACGCCAACTGGTGCCTATGAGGCGCGTTATGTGGCTGGCTTGTTGACTGGTACAGAGCCAGAAGAAATTTCATACCCTGCTATTCCAACGATGGTCTACGGATCACCAAAGTTGGGTCAAGTTGGTATGTCAGCTGTTGAGGCTGAAGCAAAGGGTATGCGTGTTAACTCAATTGACATGACGCCTTGGCTAGCATACTGGCGTCACAAGGAACCAATTGCTAAAGCAAAGGTTGTCTTAAACGAAAAGGGTGTCATTATCGGTGCGACTGTTTTGAGTGCTGAGGCGGATGAGTTGTTGAACTACTTCACAGTAGCCATCAACCAAAAGCAAGACAAGTGGGCAATTAAGCACAACTTGTACTCATACCCATCAATTGCATCAGATATGGGCTTCTTTGCCTAATCATATAAATAATGAAAAGCCATTGATGACTTTAAAAAGTTGTCGATGGCTTTTTCGTTTTATGGCATTTTTTTGCATCGCATCACCTTAAAATAACATTACAATGAGAACGGTGAGTTGTTCTCTCATATTTTTATTGAATTTTGCTGTCAAATAAAATAGTTTTTTATTATTTTCGGCCAGTTAAAAAAATATAAAAATATTTGTTAACCGATAATACGTATTTTTAATATGTGTTTAAGGTTGCGGGTTTATTTTAAGGTACGAAATATTTGTCATATTGACGATAAGTAAATTTAAAAAAAGTTACACAAGGAGATAGACATGAAGGAAGAACAGGATGTTCGCAAGACAAAGCCTGTGATGAAGTTTATTGGACAGACCGTATTTTATGCATTGGTTATCCTGGCTTTGATTTACCTTTATGGTTATTCAGGCTTGGGACAGGGCCACTTTATTTATAACGAATTCTAATTTGAGATTGTTTGATTTATAGAAAGAAGATTTTGAGATTATCATGCAAATTACAAACATGCTTGCAACGATTGATGACTATGCTAAGACGCAACCAGATATGGCTGTCTACAACGTCCTTGGTGACACGCACACATACGCTGATTTGAAGCGTGATTCAGATGGCTTGGCTGCCTATGTTGATTCATTGGGCTTGCCTGAGAAGTCATTGGTAATGGTATTTGGTGGCCAAGAATATGAGATGCTTGCAACCTTTGTTGGGTTGAGTAAGTCAGGTCACGCCTATGCACCAGTTGACGTGAACTCAGCTAACGAGCGTCTAACAAACATTTTGACGATTGGTGAACCTAAGTTGGTTATCGCTATCGATCCATTGCCAATCGATATTACATCAGTACCCGTTGTGACGCTGGATCAAGTGCACGAAGCGTTTGCTTCAAAGGCTGATTATGAGATGACGCACGCGGTTGCTGGTGACGACAACTACTACATCATCTTTACGTCAGGAACGACCGGTTTGCCTAAGGGTGTGCAAATTTCACACAACAACTTGTTATCATACACAAACTGGATGTTGAATACGGATGATTTTGATGTCCCAACACAACCACAAATGTTGGCACAACCACCATACTCATTCGATTTGTCAGTCATGTATTGGGCGCCAACGTTGGCAATGGGTGGTACGTTGTACGCTTTGCCAAAGCACGTCACTGAAAACTTCAAGGAATTGTTTGCGGCTTTGCCTGAATTGCCAATTCAAGTTTGGACGTCAACGCCATCATTCGCTGATATGGCTATGTTGTCAGAAGACTTTAATGCTGAAAAGATGCCAACCATTAAGTACTTCTACTTTGATGGTGAAGAATTGACGGTAAGTACGGCAGCCAAGTTGCACGAGCGCTTCCCAGAAGCCCGCATTGTGAATGCCTATGGTCCAACTGAAGCGACGGTTGCTTTGTCTGCAGTTGCGATCACACCAGCGATGATTGAAAAGGCTGAGCGTTTGCCAATCGGCTTCCCTAAGCCAGATTCACCAACTTTTGTCATGGACGAAGATGGTAACAAGTTGCCAGCTGGTGAACAAGGTGAAATCATTGTGTCTGGTCCAGCGGTTTCAAAGGGTTACTTGAACAATCCCGAGAAGACGGCAGCAGCCTTCTTTGAATTAGATGGTCAACCAGCTTACCACACGGGTGACTTGGGTTACTTTGATGAGGATGGCATGTTGCACTATGGTGGTCGTTTGGACTTCCAAATCAAGTTCAATGGTTACCGTATCGAGTTGGAAGAAGTATCACACATCTTGAACTTGTCACAATATGTTGAATCAGCGGTTGCTGTGCCACGTTATAACGATCAACACAAGGTGCAAAACTTGTTGGCCTACGTTGTGGTTAAGCCTGGTGTCCGTGAGCAATTCGAAAAGGATTTGCAATTGACTAAGGCAATTAAGGAAGATTTGCAAAATGATATGATGCCATACATGATGCCTTCACGCTTCATGTATCGTGAAGACTTGCCAATTACGCCAAATGGCAAGATTAATATTAAGGCGTTGATTGCAGAGGTTAATAACCGATGATGAACTGGTTGCAAGAGCTACCAAATTGGCAGCCATATGGCGATCCTCAGTATTTCATCTATTTGCTTGTTGCGTTAATTCCAGTTGTGGTGGCGTTACTTTTTGGTAAGCGCATTAAGTGGTACGAAGGTTTAGTATCATTAGCGTTTATTGTTTTGATGTTCGCTGGTTCCCACTGGCAACAATTTATCGCCTTAATCGGGTATATT
>NZ_KQ970392.1:217623-224494 GCF_001579105.1 Weissella sp. DD23
CTGGCAGGCTGTGATGGTCTTCGGCTATGCTAAATATCGGCAAAAGGCGGATAATAAGTGGGTATTCTATGGTGCCGTATTCTTAGATGTATTGCCACTAGCAATCGTGAAGATCATACCAGCTGTGACGATGGGGCAAAACTCATTACTTGGCTTTTTAGGAATTTCCTACTTGATGTTCCGTTCGGTCGGCATGTTGATGGAGATGCGTGATGGTGTGTTGAAGGAATTCACCTTTGGCCAATTCTTACGCTTTATGCTCTTCATGCCAACCTTGTCTTCCGGACCAATTGATCGGTTCCGTCGCTTTACGGAAGATTATGAAACGGTACCTGATCGAGATAAGTACTTGGGGATGATTGAAAAAGCGGTCCACTATTTGTTCTTAGGCTTCTTTTACAAGTTCATCTTGGCTTATATTTTTGGGACATTACTTTTGCCGGGCTTAGAGCATGAGGCACTGGTTGCTGGAGGGCTAATTAATTGGCCAACGATTGGTGTCATGTATGCGTATGGTTTCGACTTGTTCTTCGACTTTGCCGGGTACTCATTGTTCGCAGTAGCCATTTCATACTTAATGGGTATTGAGACACCAATGAACTTTGATAAGCCATTTATGGCGAAAAACTTGAAGGACTTTTGGAATCGTTGGCACATGTCACTAAGTTTTTGGTTCCGTGATTTTATCTTTATGCGCCTAGTGATGGTGTTCATGCGCCACAAGGTGTTTAAGAACCGGAATGTCACGTCTGGTGTGGTTTATGTGCTTAACATGACGATCATGGGATTCTGGCACGGTGTAACTTGGTATTACATCAGCTACGGTATTTTCCACGGACTAGCCTTGGTGATTAATGATTGGTGGCTGCGTTACAAGCGTCGCCATAAGAAGCAAATTCCGCACAATAAGTTCACGGAAGGGTTTGCAATTTTCCTAACGTTTAACATTGTGATGGTTAGCTTCTTGCTGTTCTCTGGATTCTTGGACCAACTTTGGTTCCATAATCACTAGTAATGAATGAGGTATATAAAAATGGATGTAAAGACTGAAGTATTGGGAATGATTAACGATTTGTTCTTGGAAGACGTATCAGACATGATGGATGAAGATTTGTTTGATGCCGGTGTCTTGGACTCAATGGGAACGGTTGAACTTGTGCTTGAAATCGAAGCCAAGTTTAACATTAAGGTACCAGTTTCTGAAATGGGTCGTGACGACTGGAACACAGCAAACAAGATTATTGAAGGCATCAAGGAGTTGCAAAATGCTTAAGCGTTTGGGCCTGATTTTTGGTCCAGTCATCGTTGCGGTTGTTGCGGTTATAGCTGGTATTATGTTGATGCCGGAGGATAACAACAAGCACGACTATCAAGCCGAGCAGCGTGCTGCAAATGCTTTAACACCGATTGTGTTTAAGAACCAAACCCTTAAGCAACGGGCCTTAAGCGATAAGCAACACCGCTTTGTACCGTTCTTCGGTTCTAGTGAGTGGAGCCGTATGGATACGTTCCACCCATCCGTTTTGGCGGAAGGTTATCACCGCTCATACCGTCCTTTCTTATTGGGACAACGTGGGGCACAGTCATTGACACAGTACTTTGGCATGCAACAAATCACCAAGCAATTGACCAATAAGCAGGCCGTGTACGTGATTTCACCACAATGGTTTGTGAAGCAGGGTGAAGATCCAAATGCGTTTAAGTATTACTTTAACCAAGCACAAGCATTAACGTGGTTACAGCATGCTAAGGGGACCACGGCTGATCGTTATGCGGCAAAGCGTTTGTTGGCAATGAATGTCTCTTCATCACTAACTGGTTATCTACGACGTATTGCTGATGGCAAGAAGCTGACCGCAAATGATCAAGGATGGATTAGTATGAAGCTACGTTTCTTGAACCATGAGGATTCACTATTTGCTGATATGCAATTGGGAAATAATTATACGAAGCGCGTGTTACCTAAGACAGCTAACTTGCCAAAAACGTACAATGAAACAAAATTGAACGCTTTAGCTGACAAGTATGCCGCAGAGCACACGAAGTCGAACCAGTTTGGCATCGATGATAAGTTTTATCAACAACGTGTTGCCAAGCAATTGGGTAAGCTACGAGGCTCACAGCGTCAGTTTAATTATTTGCAATCACCCGAATATGGTGATTTGCAATTGGCATTGCAACAGTTTGCAGCGACACATACCAATGTGCTCTTTGTTATCCAACCAGTTAATGAAAAGTGGGCGGCATACACGGGACTTGATATGAAGATGTATGACCAGACGGTTGCGAAGATTAAGTCACAGTTAACGACACAAGGCTTTACGAATATTGCTGATTTTTCTCAATCAGGGGATAAGCAATATTTCATGCAAGATACCATCCACATGGGGTGGCGCGGTTGGCTAGCGTTTGATAAGCGGGTAAACCACTTCTTAACAACACCACAATCAACGCCAACTTATCACATGCAGGATAAGTATTATGGTCATGACTGGATGACGGCGACATCAGTGAATTAAACCAAAAGTGGTGGCGATGCGTCACCACTTTTTTTAGTAGGAGTAAGGAAATGAATCAGCGAAAATTAATGATTAGTGCGGTTGTCTTAGCAACTAGTGTCATGACAATGGTTGGCGGCGCAGCGCGACCGGTTGTGGCGGCGACGCACCACGTTAGTTGGGCCAAAAAACCATTTAGTCACGATCCAGCGATGGCCGATTTAGCAAAGCGCACGGTTGTTAAAAATAAGCTTTCAGGTAGTCTATTAGTTGTTCGTGATAATAAGCCAGTTTTGTATCAGGCGTATGGACACACTCTGACGACGCCCAATCAAGCGTTGAATGTCCAGTCGGAATACGAAATGGCTTCAATTCAGAAAAATCTAACAGCCATCATGTTGATGCGGGCGCTTGCAGACCATCATCTGACATTAGACACAACGGTTAGCCACTTTTTACCATCGCTACCAAATGCTAAAAAAATTACCATGCGTCAGTTATTGACGATGACGTCTAATTACCATTTGACGAAGGTTTCTAAGGAAGATTTGGATGAGGAGGCGTATTTGAATTTTGACATGCAACATATCCAGATTAAGCAAACGCCAAAGTGGCGTTACGAAGCTGGGAATTATGATGTGATTGCGATGATTCTCCGTCAGTTACAGGGGAAGTCGTATGATGATCAATTTAATGCGCTGTATAACCAACACCAAGGATATAATTTCCAAGGTTATGATGCATTTACGAAGTCACCGTACTATACTGAAAGTCAAAAAGAAACTGGCCAACATTATGCTGGACCGGCCATGATTTATAACCGTGAGATTGGTACCGGGGCAAAGGCGACGTCTGTCGTTAATATGTATGAATTCTTAGAAGACGAACTACATGGCAAACTGCTGTCTAAAACAGCTTGGCAAAACATGACCAAAACGAATGGTAATGAGCAATATGCCAGTGGTCTTTACCATCAAGCAGATGGATCACTCTATTTGCATGGTTTAATTCAGGGTTATGAACCAACAATTAAAACATCCCGTGATGGACACACAATGGTGATTTGGTTCAGTAATCGGATGACCCAAAAAACACACGCGAACGTGGCCTTTGCACAATTGATGTTCCGGGCGGCGACTGAATAGAGAGGAATGCTATGAAAAGATATTTGGCGGCGACGCAACAAAGTATGGCAACGTTATTGCCGGTTGTATTGGCCTTAACGTGGTTAGCGTTAGGACAACGACTTGTGTTACTGCCGGATGGCTTTTTTCCGACGGTGTTACATTACACAAAATTCGTGGGCAAGTTTGTGATGTTAAATGGGTTGATTACAAACGCACTGACCATGGGATTCCAATTAGTCGGAGTGTTAGTAGTAGCCAGAACGTTGATGACCTTGCTAAAGTCACATCTCAAAACGGAACAATTAGGGGTTTTAATTGCTTTGTCAGCCTTAATTGTGTGGCATTTGCTAGGTAACCCACAAATGATTAACTGGCTTATTTTGCCAGTATTTGTCATGTCATTGGTTTGGCCAGTACAACGTGTCAGGCCTGAATGGCGCTTTAGTATGGGCGTTGCGGTGAATGCTATCTATGCGTTGTATATTTTGGTGGTGCAGCGTTGGTGGGAATTTAGTTTGACGGCTTACTTACAACAAGTTGTCAATGGCTGGTTTGGTGATGGCCCACAACATTTGTGGTCGAGCATTGCCTGGTATGTGATGGCGGTGCTTGGTAATGGTCTTGGCTTAAATAGTCTGTCATCAGTGGTGAATCCAGATATCAGTACCACAACGGCCAACGCCAATTTGGTCGCAATGTTGCAACACCAAACCTTACCCAATCTATACAGTCTTTATCCGTTGGCACCATTTGCGTTAGTTGGGAGTGCTGGCATGTTGTTGGCCTTGTTTTTGGCGATGATGATCCGGCGCCGCATGAAACATGTGTCGATTACTTGGTTGTTGGTGTTGATACCATTATTACTAGATCAGTGGTGGCCATTAGCCTTTATGATACCGATTATGTGGCGGCCACGGCTGATGGGGCGGATGGTCGCTGTCACAATCGTGAACTTATTATTAGGGGCGCTGCTATTATTCCGCCACTTAGCACCTGCGGTTTATTGGGTGCCAAGTGGTACGCCTAACCTGTTGTTAGGTGGGCTAGCCTCTCACCAATTGGGGGCTTATGCAATTGTCATGGTTGCGATATTACTGCTAGATATTTGGCTATATTGGCAACCAGCAAAACGGATTTTAGAAGAGGTGACAGATGCGCAATGGACTTAAATGGGTAGTTACCGCGGGTATGTTCATATTACTCGTGGTGATGATTATACTGGGTTTACGATGGAGTGAGGCTAAAACCTCAACAAATCGTGCAATTTTTAATTCTAAAATGACGCCAACGATTTTAATTCCAGGGTCATCAGCATCACAAAACCGCTTTGATGGTTTGGTAAAGGAATTAAATAAAGGGGTTAATAAGCACAGCTTACTGAAAGTGACCGTGAAAGAGACCGGGGCGATGACGGTTAGCGGCAAATTGCGGGCCCGTGATCAGGCCCCCTATATGGTGGTTGCTTTTGAAAACAATCATGATGGTTATGCCAATATCAAAAAGCAAGCCGCGTGGTTTAATAAAGCGATTCTCATGCTGCAAAAGCGTTACCATTTCCGCCGGTTTCAAGCCATTGGTCACTCGAATGGGGGCCTGATTTGGACACGATATTTAGAACAGTATTATCAAGCGGAAGAACTACAAGTTAATGTCTTAATGACGATTGGGTCACCGTATAATTTTGCCGAGAAGAGCATTAACAACAAGACACAAATGTTGGCGGACTTTATTAAGCATCGGAAAGCTCTCCCAACTGATTTGACGGTGTATTCGATTTTGGGCACGGAGACGTATGATGATGATGGAATTGTTCCTGAAGAATCAGTCGAAGCCGGTAAGTATATTTTCCAAAAGCAAGTTGCCCATTATACACAAATCACGGTGACGGGGGATGACGCACAGCATTCTGATTTGCCACAGAATGATCAAATCGTGCAGCTAATCCAGCAAAACGTCTTGCCAAAGCCCATGGGAAGTGAGTTGAACCGACCTAAGTCGTAGATGTGTTGCGATTTTGCAACACGTAAATGGCTAAAAATGCGTCGTTCACAATTTCTTCACAATTATTCACATTTTAATTCACCATTTCCACTTACTATAAATAGTGTTGAAAAGTTAGTAAGTAACTTTTGAAAGGTAGTTGACGGTGGCAAACGCCAACTACTACGATCCTTAGCTGGGTAAGAGCGGCTGAGAGGGATAAAGAGAATTGGTTGGAACAAAGCACCGGGTGGAGAGACCTGGTGCTTTTTTCGTACGATTTTTTTGGGGGAGAGTGTGTGTCGTGCTAGCGCACGAGCAACAGGCGTGGCTGGTATCCTGCGCCTTTGTTCAAAAACTCGGCAACCGAATGGCGCGGACGCCATTCAGCGGGGCAAATAATTGTCCCTAAACCCGTAAGGTCTGAATGGGCTTATCTGAATAGCGCCGGCCATGCGGCATGTTGCCGATTTTTGAACGCTCCGGATACCAGCCACGCCTGTTGCAGCAGCCAAGATGTTCTATGATGTTTAGCTTTGCCAACGTGGTACTAAATATAACGGTAGAACATAGAGGCAATCACCAACGTACCGATGTCTATCAAACAAATCGAGAATATCTTGGCTGCCGGCATGGGTGTGGGGGATTGGCGTAGCGATGACAGGTGGGGAACTCACAAGTTCGGCCGACCGCCGGTTAGATAAGGCGAACGGACCCAGACTCTTAACACAATTAGTTGGGTGCTAGCCGGTGCTCGCGCCGGCGGAGTTTCCCAACTGGCATCTTTGTCGAAGCCAATTCCCCACACCCATGCCTCGTGCGCTAGCACGACACGCCATACCATACCTTGTAATATCAATATCAAAATAGTTTTTCTGAAGGAATTGAGCGTATAATGGTTGAATTGAAATAAGGAAAGAAAGTAAGGTGAGCGATTATGCATGCAGATCAACCAGTAGAACAAGAACGACTAGATAAAGTGGTTGTTGAAATTGATCAGCAGTTGGAAGATGCGAAGGACGCATACGCACAAGCTCATTCTGAAACACGCGCCGTTGAAGGTAATTACATCGCCAATACGTCAATTAACACGTTTGAAGTCGATGATGCCATGGAAACGAATGCCGAAATTCAGCAGCAACGAAACATTGTGGCCCGTGTAACGGAAACTGAAAATATCATGCGTAAGACGGTGGATACCTTAACAATGCTACGACCAAGTCCCTATTTTGGACGTGTCGATATTGATGAAGAAGGTGACCAAGA
>NZ_KQ970392.1:224556-228855 GCF_001579105.1 Weissella sp. DD23
ATTGGCTTGGCCTCGGTTCAGGATAAAAGTGGTGATTTCTTCGTGTACGATTGGCGGGCTCCGATTAGTGGTATTTACTACAACGGAACGCTGGGTAAAGTATCATATCCTACCCCAATGGGAGAGCAAGATGCTGAATTATTGAAGAAGCGTCAATTCACCATTGCAGATGCCAAAATTGTTAATATGTTTGATACGAATGAAACCGTGGGTGATGAGATGTTGCAGTATGCGCTGGGGCAACAAAATGACCTGACGATGCGCAATATCGTGGCCACAATTCAACAAGAGCAAAATCAAATTATTCGAGACACAACAAGTGACTTGCTGGTGGTGCAAGGTGTGGCAGGTTCCGGTAAAACGTCAGCTATTTTGCAACGGATTGCCTTTTTGCTATTCCACGCTCGTGAAGAACTTAATTCGGATCAAATTGTCTTGTTCTCACCTAATCGGTTGTTCTCAAGTTATATTGCCGATGTCCTGCCATCACTTGGTGAGCGCAATATGCGGCAGGTGACGCTGGCTGAGTTTTTCAGCGCACGTTTACAAGGATTGCAAGTACAAACGTTGTTCGAACGGTACGAGACAGGACAAAACGCAGTTAGTGATGCAAGTCTGCAGGTGCGAGAAGTGCTTGAGGACGCAACAATTTTGGATGCACTGACGGATTTTGTTGAGCAGCTAACGCCTACAACGCTACGTTTTGACAATATCTATTTTGAAGATGATGTCTTTTTCAGTAAGGAAGCGATGACGTTGTTGTTTGCTGAATTCTCAAGTAACTATTCAGTACGTGAGCGAATCCAAATGACCCAAAAGCGTTTGATGGAACGTTTGAATAACCGGATTGACGCTTTGGTTGATGAAGACTGGGTGCTAGAAGCACTGAATAATTTGGATGACCAACAATACCGTGACTTATTAGGTGATGAACTCGCCGAGCAAGTTGCGGAAGAAGAAGAAATGGGTGATGCGATTGATGTGGCTGCGAAGCGCTACCTCGAGCGAGAATTCCAAGTGGTTGATGATGCACTATACAATATGCACTTCTTTGATATCTATAACCAATACGGTGATTTCCTAGCTTACATGGCAAATCAACGGCCAGCGGAAGCAGAGTGGTGGCTATCAAAGCGCGATCGCTTTTTACGCGAGCTAGAGTATCACCGAATCGATTTAGAAGATGCAGCACCCATGCTCTTTTTGCGTGATTTAATTACGGGTGGTGGCACGAATAAATCGATGTTTTACGTCTTCGTTGATGAAATGCAAGACTATACCATGGCACAATTGTTGTATTTGAAGCATGCTTTCCCAGCTGCTAAATTTACGGTGTTGGGGGATGCTGAACAAGCGCTCTTCCGTGAAGTTGAGACGCCCGCAGCGTTGTTGGCCAAGTATACAGCCGCATTTAAAGCGACTAAGCCTAATTTGATCACGTTGAATAAGGCTTACCGCTCAACGCAAGAAATCATGGATTTTGCGAAAGCACTCTTGCCAGATGGTGATAACATCATGGCGTTTACGCGTCCTGGTGGCAAACCAGCCCTCTACATCACCGACACAACCGGCGTCGCTGATGAATTATGGCGTCAAGTTGATGTGTTACGCCAAGATCATAACACCGTTGCTATTTTGACCAAGACACAACCGGAAGCGGAAGCGGTGTACCGGATGCTACGCAAGTATCCTGAAAAATTCCAATTATTGCAGGCCAGTGATCGGACACGAACGTCTAACTTAGTCGTGATGCCAATATACTTAGCCAAAGGACTAGAATTTGATGCAGTGATTGGTTATGATGTGTCACAAACGAACTATCCTGATTCTGAAGCAACGGGCTTACTTTATACGTTAGCATCCCGGGCTATGCACGCTTTGACGCTCATTAGCGTTGGCCCAGTATCGAGTTTAATTCGCCAGGTGCAAGACACCTTAGAAATTCATGCCTTTGGTGAATAAGAGAATGGCCGGGAATGCTTGTTATCAGTAGGAAAAACTCTTACAATGAACAGTGACGAAATTTGATTTTAGCGGCACAATACCGCTATTAGAAAGAAGAGAAACACATGGCAGAAAAGCAAGTTTTGCTAACAGGTGACCGTCCAACTGGTAAGTTGCACATTGGACACTATGTTGGCTCATTGAAGAATCGTGTTGCGATGCAAGATTCTGGTGAATACGAACCATTTATTATGATTGCAGATAAGCAAGCGTTTACTGATAACGCTCGTGACCCTGAGAAGATTCACAACTCATTGTTGGAAGTTGCCTTGGATTATTTGGCTGTCGGTATCGATCCAAGTAAGTCAACAATTTTTGTACAATCAGCGGTACCTGAATTATCAGAGTTGACGGAATACTTTTTGAACTTGGTTTCAATTGCGCGGTTGCAACGTAATCCAACGGTGAAAACTGAAATCCAACAAAAGGGCTTCGGTGAAAGCATTCCAGCTGGCTTCTTCATTTACCCAGTTTCTCAAGCCGCTGATATTGCCTTGTTTAAGGGGCAAGTGGTACCAGTTGGGGATGACCAAGAGCCAATGTTGGAGCAAACTCGTGAGCTAGTACGTACTTTCAACAACTACTACGGTGAGGGTATTCTAGTTGAACCCCAAGGTGTGTTCCCACCTAAGGGTCAAGGGCGTATCCCTGGTTTGGATGGTAATGCCAAGATGTCAAAGTCTTTGAACAATGCTATCTATTTGAGCGATGATGAAGACACATTGTGGACGAAGGTTAAGTCAATGTACACTGATCCAGAGCACATTCGTGTCGAAGATCCTGGTCACGTTGAAGGTAACATGGTCTTTACGTACTTGGATATCTTTGACAAGGATACGGAAAAGGTTGCTGAATTGAAGGCGCAATACCAAGCCGGTGGTTTGGGTGACATGAAGATCAAGAAGTACTTGTTTGAAGTGTTGAATGCTGAGCTTGCGCCAATGCGTGAGCGTCGCGCAAAGTTTGCTGAGGATCCTGAAGCTGTCTTGAACATGCTTCGTGAAGGGTCAGATAAGGCACGCGCCAAGGCCCAAGCAACAATGCGTGAAGTCCGCGAAGCAATGGGCATCCAATACTGGGGTTAAGCCGTTGTACTGACGAATACCGTGGAGGGTATAGAAATGAGCTATTTAGCAGTCATTGACTTGGGTTCAAATTCGACCCGCATGGTTGTTGAAGAACTACAAGCAGATGGTACTTTCGCTGAGCTAAAGCGTCGTAAGTTAGACACGCGTTTAGCTGAGGGGATGGACAATAACGCGGGTGAACTGACAGAAGTCGCGATGACCCGCGTGATTGATGCTTTGATTGAATTCCAAGCAGATTACCAAACCTATGAAGATATTACGGTCGTTGGGATTGCAACGGCGGCCGTCCGCGAAGCGACCAACCAAGCTGACTTCTTGGACCAAGTCTATCGAGCAGTCGGTGTTGAAGTTCGTGTCTTAACTGGTGACCAAGAAGCCTATTACGATTATTTAGGGGCAGTATCAGCCTTGGATATTAGTGATGCGTGGTTGTTGGATACTGGTGGTGCCAGCGTTGAGTTGGTAGGTATTGAAGATCGGATGGCCGCTAATTTTATTAGCTTGCCATTTGGTGCGGTTAACTTGTCAGAAAAATTCCAATTGAATGGTGCTGGGGTAGTTGATCCATTGTTGATTACTAAGGCTAGTCAATATGTATCTGATCAATATGACCATTTGCCATGGTTGGAGGACGAGACGACATTGCCAATTATTTTGTTGGGTGGTGCAAATCGTTCACTGGCCCGTTTGGATCGTTTACGTCATGGTTTGCCAGCCGATTCAAATTTCCACGGTTATGAAATGACGACGGAATCAGTGCTCAAGACATTTGATGAAATGGCCAATATGACCCATGAAGAGCGGGCAGCCGCTTTAGGTACCGAAGCTAACCGTGCAGATATTATTATCAGCGGCTTATTGCCACTAGTTGAGTTAATCTCACGCACTGGGGCTGACAAAGTAATTTTCTCAGCTTCAGGTGTTCGTGAAGGGTTACTCCAAGAGTATCGCATGACGCTTTAAACAATAATGATTAATTAAGACCACCGTATTCATTGCGGTGGTCTTTTTTTTGCGGATGTTTGTTGGGAAGGGTGTGTCGTGCTAGCACACGAGGCATGGTGGTTGGGGCGTGACTTCGCCAAAGATTTGACTGGGTAAACTCCGCCGGCACGAGCACCGGCGGAGTTTCCCAGCTGGCATCTTTGTCGAAGCCAATCCCCCACACCCATGCCTCGTGCGCTAGCACGACACACACAAACCCTGA
>NZ_KQ970392.1:229501-230116 GCF_001579105.1 Weissella sp. DD23
TCAATGTAAGCGCTTGCAATTAAAAACCCTTGGTTATTTTGTGATGAATTATAGCAGGTGGAGAATGTTCCGCAATTCGGGTTTCACGCGGTATAATGAAGTTACTATTAATAAATTCGGAGACGCGCCATGCTTAGTGAACTAAAATCAGAAATTTTACATGAGGTTATCTTGCGCCGCCCAGACGACAGTCACAAAGGCAATTTTGGCCGGGTACTGTTGATTGGCGGTAACATTCAATATGGTGGGGCTATTTTGATGGCCACGCAGGCGACAGTTGGATCGGGTGCTGGTTTGACAACAGTGGCCACGGATTTAATTAACTTAACAGCATTGCGTTCCCGCACGCCAGAAGCGATGTTCGTGGATTGGCGCAATGATGAGCAATTGACAACTGCCATTCAAACAAACGATGTGATTTTGATTGGTCCTGGTTTGGGAACGGATGAATTTGCGACGCAATTGGTGCGTAAGGTGTTGGCATCAGTTAACAAGGACCAAATTTTAATCGCTGACGGATCGGCACTAACGGTAATGGCCGAGAACAATCTGACATTCCCACGAGATACCTTCACGGTTGCAACCCCACACCAAATGGAGTGGGCCCGTTTGAGT
>NZ_KQ970392.1:230136-233635 GCF_001579105.1 Weissella sp. DD23
TTACCAAGATAATCACCAGTTGAATGAAGTTCAACGACAGATTTTGAACCTAAACGTCTTGGTACTTAAGCAGCACCACACACTAATTTATACAGAGACTGAGCAAAAGCAACTGCAAATTGGTGGGGCTTACCAGGCGACCGGGGGAATGGGTGATGTATTGGCTGGAATTGTGGCTGGTTTTGCCGGTCAATTCAAGGCTAATACAACGAAAGCTGTTGAGGCGGCAGTGTACGCACATTCAGCCATTGCTCAAGAAATGGCCGGACATAGCTATGTGGTGAAGCCAACGTTTATTGCGGATTCTTTGCCAAACTACATGGCGCGCATTCAATCAAACTTATAGACGAAAAAAATACCGTCACTCGCAATTGAGTGGCGGTATTTTTGATTAACTAATTGAAATTACTTGTGACGAGCCTCAATTTCGTGGTTCATCTTGTTAACTTCTTCGTCAGTCAATGGGTACTTCATGATGACCAAGATGGCAAGCACAGCCATGATAATTGGCAACCAGATCATTGACCATTGCAATCCCATCAAGGCAGCAGCAGATTGAACCTTCTTAGTACCATCGAAGCCAGTAGCGGCATTGATGTAACCAGGAATGATACCACCCAAAGCCAAACCAATCTTGAAGAACAAGCCCATGATGGCGTTGATGATACCGGCAACACGCTTACCAGAAGTGTATTCACCGTATGAGACAACTTCAGGAACCAATGACCACATGAATCCAGTGGCTGAAGTCAATCCCCATTGTTGCAAGAAACGTCCGATGTAACCCAAAGCAATGTTTTCAGGTGACTTCGTCCAAATCCACAAGACAATTGATCCGACCATGAAGATAGCTAGGAACAAAGCAAAGAATTGCTTCTTACCAACCTTGGCACGAATCTTAGGCCAAAGGAAGACCAAGAAGATTCCAGGAATTGATCCAAGCAATGAGATTGAACCGTTCCATTCTGAGTGACCAATGTTGTATTGCAAGAAGAATGGCCATACTGTGTTTCCGAAGAACATAAATGTAAAGCCGACCAAGAAGAACAACCCCAAGATTCGCAAAGGCTTGTTACGCTTCAATTCAGCAAACAAGTCTGAGTACTTTACTTCAGGCTCATCTTCAGCAGGCAAGACACGTTCCTTCGTCTTAGCATACGTTACCATCAAAGCGATGAATCCGATGACCATGTAGACGGCGTAAACCTTGAACCAAGCACCAGCAGATTGTGCTGATGAGTAGTCACCCAAGTTCATGTGGATACCAAACATTCCGATATCCTTTGATGAACGGTCAACTGATGTTGCCAATTGCACGAAGATAGGGAAGCATGTGTAAACCAACAAGTTTGCGATGTTAGCCAACGTCATACGAACCGTTGTCAACTTTGCAATTTCATCGTTATCACGTGTCAATGATGCGTTCAAGGCACCGTATGGAATGTTAACGAATGAGTAAACCATGGCTGTTGCCATATATGACAAGAAGGCATATGGCACCTTGAAAGCAGGGAACCATTGACCAACTGGCAAGAACAAGCAGGCAGCCAAGATAACTAGCGGAATACCGAAGTTACGAAGGTATGGCAAGTACTTACCACCCTTAGGATGTGCTTTATCGACTGTGGCACCAACCCAAGGATCCCACACAACGTTGATCCAACGAACGACCAAGAAAATAGTGGCACCAGCCGCAGCTGAAATACCGTTAACAGTTGTCAGGAAGAATAGCAAGAATCCACCAACAGTACCGAAAACCAAGTTTTGGGCAAAGTCACCCAAACCATAGGCAATACGGTCCATTAATGTCAACTTAGCAAATTCGTCCTTTTTAACAGATTGCGTATTTGCATCCATAAGAACAAACCCCTCAAAATATAGAAATGTAATTGCTTAATGCATGCTCATAATATCACTAAAAAATACGAAAAAGCCGGAATTTACAAAGCGTTCTGTAAGCGTTCACATTTTAGCTGTTCTATGATGAAAATAAGACTGTCAAAAGGGAAGTTGACCAGGCAAATCATGATTAAATTCTGCAAAGATTTGCAAAATGGCGTATAATTACAACCAATATGACAGTGGAGGTCAATGAGATATGACAACGCAATGGCGTGCAGAAGCATTGAAGTATGAAGATGCATTGTTGACTGACTTGAAGGAAATGTTGGCCATCAAGTCAGTTCGTGATGATGAGGCAGCGACTGAGGACGCACCTTTGGGACCAGGTCCTAAGGAAGCTTTGCTTAAGTTCGAAGAATTTGCAAAGCGTGACGGTTTCCGTGTTGGTAACTACAAGAACTTGGTTGCCTATGCAGAATTGGGACCTGAAGACGCTGACGAAACAGTTGCCATTATTGGTCACTTGGATGTTATGCCAGCTGGTGACGGTTGGACAAAGGATCCATGGTCACCAGTTATCGAAGACGGCCGTTTGTATGCGCGTGGTGCATCAGACGACAAGGGACCTTCATTTACGGCTTACTACGCAATGAAGATGATCAAGGACTTGAACTTGGACTTGAAGCGCAAGCTAGTTTTGGTGATGGGAATTGATGAAGAGTCTGACTGGACTGGTATGGATGACTTCTTTGAGGAGTATGGTATGCCAACGATGGGATTCTCACCTGACGCTGAGTTCCCAATTATCAACGGTGAGAAGGGTAACGTTTCAATCGTAACGCGCTTTGCTGGTACGCAAGGTGGTTCATTGAAGTTGGTTTCATTCTCAGCTGGTTCACGTCCAAACATGGTACCTGGAACTGCTGTTGCCGTTGTTGAGGCTGCAGATATGGCTGCTTTGGTTTCAGCTATGGATGCTTACTTGGCCGCTGAAAAGCGTGTTAAGGGTGAAGCTAAGGTTGATGGTAACCAAGTAACGTTTACTTTCTATGGAAAGCAAGTTCACGGTGCGATGCCTGAAACTGGTGAAAACGCCGGTACTTACTTGGCTAACTTCTTGCAAGACCAAGACTTTGGCGGTAACGCTAAGGGCTTCTTGACGTTCTTGGGAACGCAATTGCACGATGACACGGTTGCTGAGAAGATCGGTGCGAAGACGCACGACGATTTGATGCACGACTTGTCAATGAACGTTGGTATCCAACGCTTTACTGATGGTGAAGATGGCTTTGTAAATGCTAACTTCCGTTACCCACAAAACACAACGGCTGAAGAAATTGAAGGTCACGTAGCATCATCATTGCCAGCTGGCTTTGATGCAACGGCTAAGCAAGAAGGTCACGCACAAGTGCCTCACTACGTACCTGGTGATGATCCACTAGTTAAGACGTTGTTGCAAGTTTACCGTGAGCAAACAGGTTTGCCAGCCGGTGAACAAGTTATCGGTGGTGGTACGTTTGGACGTTTGTTGAAGCGTGGTGTTGCCTTTGGAGCAATGTTTGAAGGCGTGCCTGACACGATGCACCAAGCCGACGAATTCTACCCAGTATCAGATTTGACACGTGCGATGGCTATTTTCGGACAATCAATGTACGAA
>NZ_KQ970392.1:233655-237045 GCF_001579105.1 Weissella sp. DD23
TGCGGTTTTTATTAGTTATTCAACATTAGTGACTAAGAATATCACGTTCACGGTCGGCTTGGCGTCGGCGAATTGTGTAGTAAGCAATAATCCAAGAAGCCAAAGCAACTGAGAATGTGGTGATAGCGACCGGGCCCCAATTCATTTGGTAAGCGCCAGGCGGTAGCATGTCATCTGCCATTTGGCCAGCGCGGACAGCCACTTCATGAATTGCCGTGGCTGCTGTGGTTGGCTCTTGCGCAACGGTATTAGCTTGGCTTTCTGACGGTGTGCCAAGGGTGGCTGCTTCATGCGTTGTGGCAGTTGTAACAGCTGCTTTAACTGTTGAACTAGCCACCGCTTGTGCCGTTTGACTTGTTGTTGGGGCAACATCGGTTGGTTCTTGCGCAACTGCTGTGGTCAGCGCAACTGGCTGTGCGGGTTGTGCATCACTGCTGTTAACAGCGGTAACCTGTTGATTTGTAGCTTGACTAGTTGTGACCGTCGTTGGTGCGGTGACTGAAGTACGCGGTGTAGTGGCACTTGCCGTTCGTTGCGTTGTCGCAGTCCGTGCGTCAGACGTTTTGCTAGTCGTGACCTTTTGCGTTTGTGTAACGGACTGGTCAGTAATGGGTTGGACCGGTGTTTCTGAAGTTGTGACCTTATTAGCCAAGTCGGTTTCAGTTGGTGTTGTTGCTTGCCCAACTGATTCTGACGAAACGACTTCGCTAGCCTTGTTACTATCAGAAGGGTTGCTTTCAACTGGCGTTTCGGTAACGGGTGGTACAAAATCAGTAATTGTTTCTTCAGGTAATACGACCGGTGTGTTTGGTACGCACGCCTCTAACGTTTCTGGAGTAGCGGTTGTTTCACTGGCCGTGCTGGTTTCTTCTTCAGACTTGGCTGATGCTGGTAAAACAATTGGCGTGGCTGCTGTTGATTCATCTATCGTTGCCGTGCTTGTCGCAGGATCTGTAGTATTGTCGCTAACGACACTGACGGTTATTGCTGATGATGCTGCGGTTGTCGTGTCATCAGCTAACACAGGGCTAGCGAATAAGACGCTAGCCAATAGAAGGGTTGCTGTTAGCAAACTTGATTTTTGAATCGCCATGTCACAATTGCCTCACTTTCTAAACGAGATATTACCTTATAATAGTACTCTTTTCTTCCTTGTTTGTGAGCGGAATACACAAACTTCGTGCAAACTGTTCACAATAAATTCACAAACTAAGCGCGTTGCGTTTTGAAGTTCTGTTTAAGGCGCGATATGTTACAATTATGTAACGATGAAAACGATGGTATCGGAGGAAATAACGATGCAAACTAAGAAAATTATAACGACGACGTTGCTAGCAACGGCTTTGCTGGGGGCAACAACAGTGACGGCGACCGTCCTGGTGCAACCGAACGCTGTGCAAGCAGCGGCAACAACTAACGTGCAAACACGGGCCTTATCAAAGTCGTATGTTGTGTATGGGGCTGGGGCCTCAGATCAAAGTGCCCTTGCGACAACGCTGGGAGTGACAGACAGCTATGAAAAATTAACAACAACGGGTGCCGACGCATCATACATTGGTCTTTCGGGCGTGGCAGATAGTGCGATGATTAGTTCTGTTGCCATTGCACCGGCTGAACCTGGTACGGGGACGCTGGTAAACATTAAGAACTTCGATGGTAAGGATAATATTACGCAAGTAACCTCACAACAGTATGCGATGGCAGCTACGATGGCTGGTGTAAAAGATGTGATTATTACGGTAACAGCAAACCAACAAGTTTCTGGGCAAGCAGCCTTGGCTGGTGTTTATAAGGCTTTGGATACGGATGGTATCACGCTGAACGAACAAAATACGTCGGCAGCTAATAACATGCTAGCCGCTACGACGGATGCCGTGAATGATAACAAAGACGATAAGGCCTACCCTGGTAAGCTGACGTCAGCAGTAACTAACACAGCTAGTGAACTGGCTGAGAAAAAGCAAGACGGACAAAACATTACAATTAATATTGCAATTGATCAATTAAACATTAACTTGGATAAGCAAGGTATTGCCGAAAAGACGTCCGACGCGGCGGTACAAACGATGGCGCAAGCATTGGTAGGCGTTGCGGACGCCCCAATTTCTGACTCATCTAGCTTCGTCGATAATGCTAAGAGCCTATCAAATAAGCTTGAAAACTCAGCTGGGGATGCGATGGCTAAGGCGAAGGATTTTGCGAATTCAGAGGATGTTCAGCAAGCCGCTAACTGGTTTGTCACGAATATTTGGAATCCAATTGTTAACTTTTTCAAGGGCTTATTGAATAAGTAATGATTTTTGTCGGACTTCACACTATCTTCGAAACTTTTGCACACGTCATCAACTTACAACTTGTATGATAGTGGCAGAAAGATAGATGGGGAGGACACGTGAATGAGTGCGGTTGTGATTTATGACAGTCACTACGGGCATACTGAAAAATATGCCCGCTGGATTGCAAATGAGTTGCAGATTAGTTTGTATCGACTTGATGAAATCGGCGCGTTGGATTTAACAACTTACGATACGATTGTTTTTGGTGGTCCAGTATTTCATGGCCGCGTTAAAATTGCTAATCTAGTAAATACGCTGATTCCGGCGCTGTATGATAAACATATTTTATTGTTCACGGTTGGCCTCCATCCGATTGATGCGACTTATTTCAAACATATTTGTGTCGATAATTTTAATTACCTTGTCCAACAGTATGGTGATTTCTTTCAACTACGGGGTGCGACAAACCATGACAAAATGGGACGTTGGCATCGACTATCGGTTTGGTGGATTAAAAAGATTGGTCGCGCGATTGCGGAAGAACATGTGAAAGAATTAGAGGAAACGACCACAAATCAAATCGATTTAGTGAGTCGTTATCGTCAATTAGTGCAACCGATTGTCGATCGGGTTCGCTTTTATGAAAAGCAAGCCTCATTAGAATAATTAACGCAAAAGGACTAGTGCAGAGTATTTCTGGGCTAGTCCTTTTGCGTTAAAGCGGGTAACCTGACTGGTGTGTGTACATGGTATGATAGGAACAGTTGGTTATGCTGATAGAGAACGCCATGACTAACTGTGATGATGGGGATTAGAAAGTTTGGAGGGATGGACCATGGATCAATTACGATTGACAACCTTAAGTCCAGTGACAATTACAAGTTATGCCACGATTGATTCAACCAATACTGCCGCAAAACGGTTGATTGGGAATACACAGTTGAAGACGCCAGTGGCAATTGTGGCAGACGAACAAACGGCAGGGTACGGTCGGCATGGCCGACAGTATTTTTCGCCAGATCAAGTTGGTGTTTATCTAACTTTGATTTGGCCAGTGGCTGATAGTCGAACGCTCAATCCGGGTCAGGTGACAACAAGTGTAGCTGTGGCAGCA
>NZ_KQ970392.1:237109-245256 GCF_001579105.1 Weissella sp. DD23
AGCAGCCACCGCATTGTCAGTTGAATTGGGTGTGCAAGTTGGCATTAAGTGGGTCAACGATTTGTACTATCAGCATAAAAAAGTGGCCGGCATTTTAGTTGAATCAGTCGGCAATCATTTGATTATTGGCATCGGTTTGAATATTAACCCAACCGATTATCCGGTTGACATCCAGGCAAAGGCCGGCGCGTTAACTGATCAACAAGTTGATCGGGAACAGCTGGTGGCATCGCTATTAAATTATTTTGTTCGCTATTTTTCGTTAGATGCCCGTGATGTGATGCGCGACTATCGCAAATTATCACTCGTAATTGGTCAACAGGTTGAGTTGGTTGTTGGCAAACAAATCATCCAGGGGCGTGTTCAAGATGTGCTGGATGATGGTGGCTTGTTTGTGCAAACGGATACTGGCCAACAAACTTTCTATTCTGGTGAAATCACGAAATTAAATATGACAGGATGGACTATTTCATGAAAACACGACAGCTTGTACTAGCCGCCGTCTTTGCAGCAATGATTGCGGTATTGGCACCTTTGTCAATTCCAACGGGGATTGTGCCGTTAACCCTACAAACGATGATTGTACCGTTAGTTGCGTCGGTGACATTGCTACCGATTTCGTTATCGGCCGTGGCGGTTTACTTATTGCTCGGGGTAGTCGGGATGCCTGTATTTGCAGGATGGACTTCTGGTGTCGGTATCGTTATCGGGCCAACGGGTGGTTACCTTATTGGGATGCTCTTGTTCCCACTTATTATTGGGTGGGGTATTAAGTTGAGTGCCAAGTGGTATGCGTTGACAGCTTGGAACCTAATTGCAGCGTTTTTGCAGTTGGGATTCGGCACGGTTTGGCTTGCAGTAGCGGCTAAGATGCCATTGGCGAATGCGATGGCAACGGGTTTGGTGGCCTTCATCATACCAACTTTAATCAAAGTGGTCATTGTCGTCGTTTTGGCGATGATGATTGGGCGGGTGATGCGTCTCCCAATCGGTAAGGAATATTAACGTTTTACCCCGAACTTAAGCCAACTTAAGTTCGGGGTTTTATAATGGAAATAATTAAGTTTAAAGAGAGTCGTTAAAACCCATGAATCGTAAAGTATTTGTGCTAACTGGAAATACCGGTACTGGCAAAACCACTGTTGCAAATTACCTCAATGAATTCTTTGAAATGCCAAAAGTTATTACGCACACCACGCGAGCACCACGCGAAGGTGAAGTTGATCAAGTTGATTACTATTTTGAAACTGAAGCGAGTTTTAAACAAAATCATTACTTAGAGAGTGTGACGTATTCAAATTATCACTACGGGTCATCCCATGAAGGCTTAGCCCGAGCATGGGAGAAGAATCCATTCATTACCATCGTGTTGGATACGGCCGGCGCGATTACATATGCGCAAGAATTGGGCGATGAAGCGGTTATTATTTATCTCACTGTTAGCGAAGAAAATGATTTGTTAACGCGTTTAGAAAAGCGTGGGGATGATGTGACTGCGGTTAAGGAGCGGTTGGCTAGTCAAGAATATCAACGCGATGCGGCATTACCTGATGCGTTACGCGGCGTTGCCCATGTCGTGATTAATGACGATTGGGAAACCACCAAAGAAGAAATCAATCAAATTGTTAAGCAAGTTGTCCAAGAATAATTGGCCACGGTAGGAGGAACATTATGGCATATCGAACACCACCCGTTATCACGCCGGTTGCACTAGTTTCAATTATTTTGGCGTTGAGTGCAGCTAACGCAATTGTTAATGTTTCAACGAATACATCGAATGGGGCAAAAATTTCTTCAAGCATTGTGTCATCATCGACATCAACAAGTGCGCCAGCTAAGTCTGAAGAGAGTAAGTCCGCTGACACTGCTGAAACATCGACGAGTCGGGTCGTCAGTGATAGTCAGACAGACTCGTCTGCCACAACAGAGTCGTCTCGTAAACAAGAGGAGTCGTCATCAGCAAGTACGGTATCGACAAATAAAGATACGACTGATAGTCGGGTAAGTTCGTCGAGCGAGACGAGTCGTCCGGCAAGCAGTTCAAGTGCCGTCACGTCGAGTGCTTCAAGTGCCCCGGCCTCAAGCGCAACGAGTTCATCAACGGCTAGTTCAACTGCGCCAGCAACAACACCATCGACAGCGAACGGAGGTGCAACAAACTAATGCTGACTATTTTAGATTTGTTAAACCACTACTTGGGGTTCTTTAATGTTAATACCAAGTGGAAAGGGCAAGTATATTCAGTTTTGGCTACGGCAGGAGATTTTTATGTCCTGTACTTGGGCGTAAAGCATATTGAAAATGGGGCCTACCTTCGTGGGGCAGTATTGATGCTAGCCTTCATCGTGATTGCCTATTTTGCGGTTCTGAATATGGTGTACTACTATACGAAGAAAACGGTGAAGTGGGATATTTCGCCAAAGATTGAAAAGGTTTTGGGTGGCCGGCCTGCTGAGGAAAGTCAGACTATCAAAACAGCAATGCCTTATGTACCAGCAAACGGATTATACGCCAAGGAAAATGTGTTACCAGCAACGGCAATTTCTGACGCTGATATGCAAGCAGAATTAACGAAAGTTGCCGAGCAACTACAAGCTAGTGGGATGTTCCAACAAGATTATAGCGGCATGTCGGAAGCTGATCAGTTAGCCTATTTGGCAGCTGGTAACGATGTCATTTATGCTAATCATCCGGGTACACCATTGCCATACTTCCGCTTGGAGCATGAGCGTGGTGGCTTGGCAGTTTACGGTGGCTTGAACGAGATGTTTGCGCAGCGTGTTGCCCGGATTAAAACGGTTGGGTTGCAGCCAGTTGAGTTGGCCCTTGAGAATTATGATTTGTTTATCGCATCGGCGGTAATTACGGGTGGCGTTGGCCATGTACGTGGTCGCGTGAACCTACAAGAAACAACGAAGCCTTATCAGTTAGCCGTTGAGCTAGCTTATAAGCAAAAGTAAGCCGGTTAGGTGATTGTCAAGAAACCTGACAAGATAATTGACACCAGTCTTACTTACAGACTATTATTAAACATAGCGACCCGTCACGAAAAATCGCGACGGGTCATTTTATATTGAATGATGATTTTTGAGAAAATTGTCAATAAGGAGGAACACCATTATGTCGATGATCGAATTTAAGGACGTCGAAAAGTACTATGGAGATTTCCACGCTTTGAAGGATATTAACCTTGACGTGGAAGCTGGTGAAACGGTCGTTTTGCTTGGCCCATCTGGTTCAGGAAAATCAACGTTGATTCGCACCGTAAATGGTTTGGAGCCTGTTCAAGAAGGCCAATTAATTGTTAACGGTCAAGACTTGGCTAACCCACAAACTGATATGAACCGTACGCGTAAGAATGTTGGCATGGTTTTCCAACACTTTAACTTGTATGCAAACAAGACGGTTTTGGAAAACATTATGTTGGCACCACGTTTGGTCTTGAAGCGTGACGAAGCTGAAAATAAGAAGATTGCAATGGAATTGTTGGAGCGAGTTGGTCTTGCTGACAAGGCTGACATGATGCCGTCAACGCTTTCAGGTGGACAACAACAACGTATTGCGATTGCACGTTCATTGGCAATGAAGCCTAAGGCCTTGTTGTTTGATGAGCCAACGTCAGCTTTGGACCCAGAAATGGTTAACGATGTCTTGAAGATTATGCGCGAAATCGCGGCGGATTCAAGTATGACAATGTTGGTTGTGACACACGAAATGGGCTTTGCTAAGCAAGTTGCCGATCGTGTTATTTTTATGGCAGATGGTCAAATTTTGGAAGATTCTCCTACTGAAGAATTCTTTGCAAATCCTAAGGAGCCACGTGCACGTCAATTCTTGTCACAAATCATTCACTAGGAGGTGCGGAGTATGAGTCGCAAGTTTAAGCGTACTTGGCGTGCGGTACTTGCTGGTGCCGCCGTCGCTTTGCTAGCAGGGAGTGTGGTTGCAACCCCAGTGCATGCCAGCGATAAGAAAAACGAAGCTTACAATCGTATCATGAAGTCAGACAAGATGGTCTGGGGTGTTAAGGGTGATACGAAGTTAATGGGCTTGATGAATATCAAGACTGGTAAGTTGGAAGGCTTCGACGTTGATATGGCGAAGCAAATTACGAAGCGTGTTAATCCAAAAGCAAAGGTTGAATTGACGCAAATTACATCTGGAACACGTATTCCGATGTTGTTGAACGGTAATATCGACGCGATTATTGCCACAATGTCAATTACACCGGATCGTGAGAAGGTTGTTGATTTTTCAAAGCCTTACTTTAATGCGGGGCAAGCTATCTTGGTTAAGAAGGGTAGTGGCATTAAGGATATTTACGATTTGAACAAGCCAGGAGCTCGTATTTTGGCCGTTGCTGGTTCAACTTCAGCGGTGGTTGTTAAGAAGTTCGCGCCTAAGGCTAAGGTTGTTGCTTTGTCTGATTATGCAACTGCTTTAACAGCGCTAAAGGCTGGTCAAGGAGATGCATTGACGACTGATAACGGTATCCTATATGGTATGGCTGCCGGCTCGAAGAGTTTGGAAGTTGTCGGTGGTCCCTTTACTAAGGAACCATATGGCGTTGCTATGGATGAAAACAACCCTAAGTTAGTCAAGGCTGTTAATAAGGCGATTGATGATATCAAATCAGACGGTACTTACGCCAAGCTAGCCAAGAAGTGGTTCGCTGGTGTTAAGGGAATGGATTGGAAGGAGTTGGCTAAGTAATGTTGTCATTATTTCAAACACACGCTCATGACTTCCTAACTGGATTTGGTTGGACGATCGCCTCGTCAGTATTGGCGTTGATTGGTTCACTGATTCTAGGAACTGTTTTTGCTTTGATGGAAGTTGTGCCAAATAAGGCGGCCAATATTATTGGGCGTATTTATATTGAAGTGCTTCGTAATATTCCATTGTTGGTTATTACGATGTTCTTCTATGTGGTGATTGCGAACGTTGTAAAAATTAGTGGGTTCGCGGCTGGAACGTTGGGCCTAACGCTATATACGTCAGCCTTTATTGCTGAGACCGTGCGCGCCGGAATTAATGCTGTGCCAAATGGTCAATTGGAGGGTGCGCTTTCCAATGGATTGTCTTGGTGGCAAGGAATGCGTTACGTGGTATTGCCACAGGCGTTTAAGTTAGTTATTCCACCACTTGGAAACCAATTTATTAATTTGATTAAGAACTCATCAGTCTTGGCTTTCGTGGCCGGTATGGATTTGATGTACCAAGCAAATATGATTTCGCAAGAGACATTTGATACGTTTGGTCCATTTATCATCGTGGCTATCTTCTATTTGATTTTGACGATGCCAATGAGTTACTACATGCGCTACTTGGAAAACAAGTTGAATAAGGAGGGATAATCATGGCAGAATTCTTATCAGCGTTCTCATGGATTAACATCCGCTTCTTGTTGATGGGACTATGGGTCACTATCGAAGTAGCGGTTGTCTCAGTCATTTTGAGTTTTATTATTGGGTCATTGCTTGGTGTTATCCGTTACGTCAAGATTCCGTACCTATCACGCATTGTTGGTTTTATCATTGACGTGATTCGTAACCTACCACTGTTGTTGATTATCTTCTTTACGTACTTTGCCTTGCCAAAGATTGGCATTCACTTGGGCGTTATGACGTCAACGATTTTCGCTTTGACAATTTTTGAGTCAGCGATGTTGGCAGAAGTTATTCGATCAGGAATTGTCGCCGTACCAAAGGGACAATTAGAAGGTGCATTGTCGAACGGATTGAGCTTCAAGCAAGCCTTGTGGCACATTATTTTGCCACAGGCTTACAAGAAGATGATTCCACCAATCGTGTCACAATTTGTGTCATTGATTAAGGATACGTCTTTGGCAACGATTATCATGTTGCCAGAAGTGACATACCGTGCACAAATCATTTATGCGCAAGAGCCAAATGCCATTGTGGCGATGTTCTTTGCGTTGGCTGTATTGTACTTCGCGTTGAATTACGTGATTTCAAAGATTGGTCGTATTTTGGACCGTCGAATGGCAGCTTAATTTAAACTGACTAAACCACCAGTACTTTTGTGCTGGTGGTTTTTTGTTGTGTTGGTGTGTGTCGTGCTATCACACTCATGTCGGCAGCCGAACGGTTTTAGATTATTTGTGAGACTCAAAGCAGAACCGGTTAACAGCAAGAAAAATACGGATGGTTTCCTGGATTTTTTGCCTGTAAATGAGTGAAATTCTCATTTTAAGAAACGTAGTAAAAACGCATGGTTTAAACGTTTTAATGGATCGTGTTCAAATTTAGTTCACAGTTTGTATTAAAAAATGGCGTTGCTTCTCATTTTTGTCCAGGCTATGATACTAAACATTGAAAGGCATTATTTACTATTTTCGAAATGGGGAGTTTTTTATGAATAAGGTATTGAAGACATCAGCATTGTTGTCGACAGCGTTGATTTTGGGCTCAACGTTGGCACCAATCACGGCTGACGCAGCTAAGTACAAGACAATCAACTGGACTGAAGGGGCTGATTTGGGCACGATGGATCCATCAAAGTCTACAGCTGCGGTTGATTTTGACGCATTGCAAGCAACTGGTGACGGTTTGTACCGTAACGACAAGTCAAACAAGCCTGCGCTTGCTTTGGCTGAATCAGTTGAGAAGTCTGATGATGGGTTGTCATACACGTTCAAGTTGCGTTCTGGTTTGAAGTGGTCAAACGGTGACGCTTTGACAGCGCACGATTTTGTTTATGGTTGGCAACGTACGAATGACCCTAAGACGGCATCACAATATGCCTACTTGTTCTCAGGAATTAAGAATGCAGATGCCATTCAATCTGGTGAAGAAAAGGACTTGTCAACGTTGGGGGTTAACGCCGTTGACGATACAACGTTGGAAGTAACGTTGGAAAAGCCAATGCCACAACTTGAATCAGTTTTGACGATGGCACCTTTCTACCCACAAAACCAAAAGTTTGTGGAGAAGTCAGGTAAGAAGTACGGTACAGCTGCAAAGTACACGTTGTCTTCAGGTCCATTCATCTTGAAGGGCTGGACTGGGTCAAACAACAAGTACTCATTGGTTAAGAACGACAAGTACTATGATGCCAAGGTTGTGAAGACGCCTAAGGTTGTTGTGGAAACAATCAAGGATCAAAACACAGGTTACAACTTGTACAAGTCAGGCAAGGTCGACTTTACGAACTTGTCACCTGACCAAGTGAAGGCTTCAAAGAAGAACAAGGCTTATAAGGTTATCCCACAAGCGTCAACGTTCTACATGGAGTTTAACGAGAAGAAGGTGAAGGCATTGGCCAACACAAAGATTCGTCAAGCTTTGTCATACGCAATTGACCGTAAGACGTTGTCAGATAAGATTTTGACGGGAACGGCTACACCTGCGACAACGTTTACTTCAACTAAGTTGGCGCAAGATCCTAATACTGGTAAGGACTTTGCTAAGGCAGCTGAAGTAAAGGGTGCCATTGCTTACGACAAGACTAAGGCCAAGAAGTTGTTCAAGGAAGGTATGAAGGAAGTCGGCGAGAAGAAGTTGAAGTTGCAAATGGTCACAGATGACACTGATGCAGCTAAGCGTTCAGCCCAATTCTTGCAATCACAAATGGAAAAGTTGGACGGCTTGGATATCGACGTTAAGGTCGTACCATTTAAGCAACGTTTGGCTTTGTCACAAGACAAGAAGTTTGATTTGGTAATCACTGCTTGGGGTGCCGATTACGGTGATCCATCAACGTTCTTGGACTTGTACACGAAGGATTCTTCATTCAACAACGGTTCATGGGATAACGCTGAATACAACAAGTTGATGTCAGCTGCTAAGACGACTGACGTGAACGACGAAAAGAAGCGTTATGACGATTACAAGCAAGCAGAGCAAATCATCGACAAGGAAGTCGGTGTGGCGCCATTGTACTACCGTTCATATGCAACGTTGTTCCGTACATCAGTTAAGGGTGTTGTCACAAACCCAGCTGGTGCACCATACGACTGGAAGTGGGCATACAAGAACTAAATCTTTTAGAAATCACATCGGAGCATTTGCTGCGATGTGATTTCTTTTAGTGTTTGGTGCTATCGCACGAGCAACAGGCGGGGCTGGTATCCTACGCCATTGTTCAAAAACTCGGCAACCGAATGGCGCGGACGCCATTCAGCG
>NZ_KQ970392.1:245456-247266 GCF_001579105.1 Weissella sp. DD23
GCCCCGCCTGTTGCAGCAGCCAAGATGTTCTCTGATGGTGAAGTTTGTCAACGTGCTACTAAATATAACGGTAGGACAACATGCAACAGCCAACTTAACGATGTCTATCAAACGAATTGAGAATATCTCGGCTGCTGGCATGGGTGTGGGGGATTGGCGTAGCGATGACAGGTGGGGAACTCACAAGTTCGGCCGACCGCCGGTTAGATAAGGCGAACGGACCCAGACCCTTAGCACAATTATTTGGGTGCTAGCCGGTGCTCGCGCCGGCGGAGTTTCCCAGCTGTCATCTTTGCCGGAGCAAATCCCCCACACCCATGCCTCGTGCGATAGCACGACACCACTGTGCCCGTTCAAAACAAAGAATGAATGTTTTTATGATATCGAACGTATGTAAACGCAAACAACTTCAAAATTATTAAGAAAATGAGAGTCTCATGTGATATTAGCTAACAAAGCCTTTTACATTGTAGATATCTCTGTTAAAATGATAAAAGTCTAATAAAAGCTACAAGTTTTGTAAGAAACCAAACGCTTATATCTCATAAGCAACACGATTCTTTCATATTAGAAGTAGAAAGCAAAATAGTAGGGGAAGGTCATCGCTATGATCAAATATATTCTAAAGCGTCTAGCAATCATCTTGCTGACGCTGGTGCTGGTTATCTCAGCGACATTTTTCTTGATGAAGTTGATGCCAGGATCACCATTGGCTAACGCCGAGCGCTTGTCTGAAGCGCAACGAAAGTTGATTGAAGCACAATACGGCTTGGATAAGCCAATCTTCATTCAATACGTCACATACTTGTGGGATGCCTTGCACTTCGACTTTGGGGTCTCATTCCAATTTGCTAACCAAGAAGTTTCAACGTTGATTGCACAACGTATGGGACCTTCAGCACAATTGGGTATCCAAGCTTTGATTTTCGGTGTGATTGCCGGAATCGGTTTGGGTTCAGCTGCGGCGGTACGTCGTAACACAAAGACGGATACGGCGTTGTCAATCTTGGCCGTCTTGGGAATTTCAATTCCATCATTCGTTTTCGCTGCATTGCTCCAATACTGGATTGGCTTGAAGTTGGGTTGGTTGCCAATCGCCGGTTGGAAGGGCTTTGCATCAACTATTTTGCCAACAATTGCTTTGGGGATGAGCCCATTGGCTGTGTCAGCGCGATTCATTCGAACTGAAATGGTCGATGTCTTGGGATCTGATTACATTGAATTGGCACGTGCCAAGGGATTGTCAAAACGTGAAATTATTTGGAAGCACGCAATGCGTAATTCATTGATTCCGTTGGTAACGTTGATTGGTCCGATGGCAGTTAACTTGATGACGGGTTCAATCGTTATCGAGCAAATCTTTTCAATCCCTGGAATTGGTAGTCAATTTGTTAGTTCAATCTTGACGAACGATTATCAAATCATCATGGGAACAACAATCGTCTACGCCATGATGTTGATGGTTGTGTTGTTGATTACGGATATCTTGTATGGATTGATTGATCCACGTATCCGTTTGGCTAAGTAAGGAGAAGCGCATGGCTGAACAAGTAAATTTGACGGCAGATGATTTTAAGCTGCTCCCAGCTGATCGTCATGTTGATAACGAAAAAATTATGAAGCCTTCATTGAGCTTCGCAAAAGACGCTTGGCGTCGACTAAAGAAGAACAAGGGTGCCTTTATCTCATTGTGGGTACTGGTTGCTGTGTTCGTCGTTGCTTTTGGTTCAACACCAATTGCAAATTCAAAAGCTACATCACACCAAGATGTGACATTGCAAAACCTACCACCACGTTTGCCAGGTGTTTT
>NZ_KQ970392.1:247322-249025 GCF_001579105.1 Weissella sp. DD23
TACGGGACACGCAAAGTTAGATGGTGTGAAGATTGATTCATATGACTCAGCGGGTGTTTCAAAGAAGAAGAACTTCTGGTTTGGAACTGACCAATTTGGTCGTGATATCTTCAAGCGTGTGTTGTACGGTACGCGTATCTCATTGCAAGTGGCGTTGATTGCGGCTGCAATGGACTTGGTCTTCGGTGTGACATACGGAATCATTTCCGGCTGGCGTGGTGGTAAGACCGACGTTGTGATGCAACGAATCATCGAAATCATCTCATCAATTCCGAACCTGGTTGTGTTCGTCTTGTTGATTTTGATTTTGAAGCCAGGTATGTTCTCAATTGCTTTGGGAATTGCCATGACATCTTGGACATCGATGGCGCGTTTGATTCGAGCGCAGGTGTTGACGATTAAAGAGCAAGATTACATCTTGGCTGCCCGCACCCTGGGATCGTCAGCATGGCGTATCGGTTTGCGTCACTTGGTGCCAAATTTGAGTTCAACCATTATCGTGCAATTGATGTTCACGATTCCATCAGCAATCTTCTTCGAGGCCCTCTTGTCATTTATTGGGTTGGGAATTCCAGTGCCAATGGCATCTTTGGGAACGTTGCTTAACGATGGTCAAAAGGCGCTACAATTCTATCCATATCAATTGATTATTCCAGCGGTAATTTTGGCGGTTATTATGATTGCCTTTAACTTGTTGGGTGATGGATTACGTGATGCCTTTGATCCTCGTACAAAGGATTAATGAAAGAGAGTTAGCAAATGGCAGAAAAAATTCTTGAGGTTGAAGACCTAAAAATTAATTTCAGGACTTACAACGGTAAGGTGCAAGCCATCCGCGACATTTCTTTTGATTTGTACAAGGGTGAGACATTGGCTATCGTTGGTGAGTCTGGGTCAGGTAAGTCTGTCACGACACGTTCACTAATGGGCTTGCTAGCCAAGAATGCGGAAGTGGAACACGGTTCAATTAAGTTCCGTGGCGATGAAATTATCGGTAAGTCAGAAGACCAAATGCAAAAGTTGCGTGGAGCTGAAATTGCGATGATCTTCCAAGACCCAATGACATCATTGGATCCAACGATGAAGATTGGTCAACAAATTGCTGAGCCGCTCATCAAGCACAAGAAGATGAGCAAGAAGGAAGCTTGGGGCAAGGCGTTGGAAATGATGAAGCTAGTTGGTATTCCAAATGCCGAAGCGCACATCAATGATTATCCACACCAATTCTCAGGTGGTATGCGTCAACGTATCGTGATTGCGATTGCGATGATTAACCGACCAGAAGTGTTGATTGCCGACGAACCAACAACCGCGTTGGACGTGACAATTCAAGCGCAAATCTTGGACTTGATGAAGAAGGTTCAAAAGGAAATCAATTCTTCGATCATCTTCATCACCCACGATTTGGGTGTTGTGGCTGGAATGGCTGACCGTGTTGCAGTTATGTATGCGGGTCAGATTATTGAAATTGGTACAGTGGATGAAGTGTTTAACTTCCCACAACACCCATATACATGGGGCTTGCTAAATTCAATGCCAACGACAGAGACGGAACGTGGTGAATTGGAAGCCATTCCTGGTACGCCACCAGATTTGTTGGAGCCACCTGTTGGTGATCCGTTTGCGGCACGTAACAAGTATGCTTTGGCAATCGATGAAGAGCAGAAGCCACCATTCTTCCAATTGTCACCAACACACTTTGC
>NZ_KQ970392.1:249045-256997 GCF_001579105.1 Weissella sp. DD23
GGTTGTTGGATGAACGAGCACCAGAAGTTGTGCCACCATTGGAAGTACAAAAGCGTTGGGCCCGTTATCAAGCGGCACACCCAGAGGCTGACCGTAAGCAGGCAGTCGCCGTCGACGCAACGGCAGTTCTTGGAACGGAGGACAACAACTAATGGCTGAAGCAAAGAAGAAGTTAGTTGAAATCAAAGGACTTGATATCACTTTTAACAAGGGCCGTAGTAATGAGACGAAAGCCGTTCAAAATGCCACTTTTGATATTTATGAAGGTGAAACGTTTGGCTTGGTCGGTGAGTCAGGTTCAGGTAAGACGACAATTGGACGTACGATTATGAAGTTGTATGATCCATCTGCCGGTGAGGTATTGTTCGACGGGCAAGATATTGCGAAGTTGAAAAAGAAGAGTGACTTGTCAAACTTCCGGCAAAACGTGCAAATGATTTTCCAAGATCCACAAGCATCATTGAATCTCCGTATGAAGGTTAAGGATATTGTTGCTGAAGGAATTGATGTGAATCATTTGGCTAAGTCGGATGCGGAACGCTCACAACGAGTTGAAGACTTGCTTGAAATCGTTGGCTTGAACCGTGACCACTCAAACCGATACCCACACGAATTCTCAGGTGGCCAACGGCAACGTATCGGTATCGCACGTGCTTTGGCAGTGCAACCTAAGTTTATTATTGCTGACGAACCGATTTCGGCGTTGGACGTTTCTATCCAGGCACAAGTTGTTAACTTGATGAAGCAACTGCAAAAGGATAAGGGTTTAACATACCTATTCATTGCCCACGACTTGTCGATGGTGAAGTACATCTCAGACCGTATTGGGGTGATGCACTGGGGAAAGATGGTTGAAATCGGACCAGCGGATGAGGTTTATAACCAACCGTTGCACGATTACACGCGCTCGTTGTTGAGTGCGATTCCAGTACCAGATCCATCAGTTGAAACGGCTCGTGAGCCAATTGTGTATGACCCAACTGATGAGATGGATGGTCGCGACCGTACGATGGTTGAAATCGCACCTGACCACTTTGTTTGGGCGGCGGAAAATGAAATTCAAATGTATCAAGAGCGTGCCCGTGAGGCTGGCTTGATCGATTAACTAGCAAAACGATTCGATGACGGCGAGCATCGAATCGTTTTTCTTATCCATCAATTAAACATAGAAAACTCATTGAATAGCGGTATAAGTCATATGGTCGTTCATGGTATACTTAAGAAAGTATTAAATTAAACGGAGTTAGGTTAGGTGAATCACGTGAAAAAGTTGGATGCTTTGCCGGCATTCTTTCAAAATCGGCGCCTTGCTTGGGTTGCCGTCTTAGTTTCATTGATGGCATTGATGGGCGCGATTTTAGGGTTCATGGTCAATTGGCTAATTGGATTAGTCTGGTTAGGGCTGGTAGTTTTTGCCTTAATCGTCATCTTTAAAACGTTGCAAATTATTGGGGAAGATACCGCGCATTATATTGAAAATTTGTCATACCGAGTTAATCGTGGTGAACAAGAAGCCATTATTCAAATGCCACTTGGGGTGATTTTGTTTAATGAACAAGCCGAGATTGATTGGGTTAATCCATATCTGCAGAGTTATCTTGGGGAAGAAATTATTGTTGGTCGCACGCTAACAGATGTTTCAACCAAGCTTGCCGATGTAATTAAGCGTTGGCCTGATGAAGATAAGCGGGTAACCCGCTTAACTTGGTTAGACCGCACTTTTGATGTGCAAGTTCAACCTGAATTACGGGCAGTCTATTTGCTTGATGCGACGGCTTCCGTGCAATTATCATCAGATTATGAAGCGCACCGTCTCTTCGTGGGAATTGTGTCGCTGGATAATTATGATGAAGTGACTGAAGGCATGAGCGATTCAGATGCGTCAGCGTTGCGTACATTCGTAACGAAGACCCTTTCGGATTGGATGGCTGACCATGCGATATATGTACGTCGTTTAGCGGTTGATCGTTATATGTTGATTGGTTACCGTAGTGGTCTACGAGCTGCAGAGTCAGATAAGTTTAATGTCCTGACGACAGTCCGTGAAGCGACGTCAATGCAAAACGCACCAATTACGTTGAGTATTGGAATTGCCTATAAAGAAGAGGCGATTAGTGTGCTGGCCGAAAATGCCCAAGCTAATTTGGACTTGGCATTAGGCCGTGGTGGTGATCAGGTTGTGGTCAAGTCACCAACGGGGGATGCCCGCTTCTATGGTGGTAATACTAATCCAATGGCGAAGCGTACGCGTGTTCGAGCGCGTGTGATTTCTCAGGCGTTGGCGGATTTGATGACGCAAGCAGATCAAATCTTTATCATGGGTCACAAACGGTCTGATATGGACTCGTTTGGGGCGGCTTTGGGTGTGCGTCGTTTGGCCCAGATGCTAGGCAAGCCAGCTTGGGTTGTGTACGAAGAAACCGGGCATGAGCACTCGGATATTCAGCTATTATTGCATGAGTTAAAGCATGACCCTGCAGATGAGACGGCGATGATGACACCAAGCCAAGTAATTACTGAAGCGACTGAGCGCAGTTTGCTGGTGATGGTGGACCACTCGAAGCCATCGATTTCTGAATCGCGAGATGTGTACAATCATTTGGCCGGGCGAGTGGTGATTATTGATCACCACCGACGGGGCGAAGAATTCCCTGAAGAGCCACAATTGGTTTACATAGAATCATATGCATCATCAACGTCAGAATTAGTGACAGAGTTGTTTGAGTACCAGCCTCGTCGGGCAAAGGGCTTGTCGAAGATTGAATCAACAGCTATGTTGGCGGGTATTCAAGTGGATACAAAGTCCTTTACCCTTCGTTCAGGTACGCGTACGTTTGACGCGGCTAGTTACCTACGTTCGGTGGGGGCTGATGGTAAGATGTTACAAGACTTTATGAAGGAAACTGTTTCATCGTACCGCAAGCGGGCCCACTTGATTGAACGGGCAGAGATTCATGACACCGCGGCGATTGTTGTTGGTGAGAATGATGTACAATATGATTCGGTGGTGGCAGCTCAAGCGGCTGATGCATTATTGCAGATGATTGGTATTGAGTCATCATACGTCATTACGCGACGCGATGATAAAATGGTTGCCGTTTCAGCGCGCTCAACAGGGTCAGTTAATGTACAATTAGTAATGGAAGCAATGGGTGGTGGCGGTCACTTAAGTAACGCAGCTACCCAGGTTGCAGACGTCGCAACAAACGATGTTTACAGCCAACTATTGTCGATACTTGAAGCATCAGATGATAGTGAAGCAGAAGAAAATTAATAAAGTAGAGGTCGATAATCATGAAGGTTATTTTCTTAGAAGATGTTAAGGGTCGCGGTAAGAAGGGCGAAGTTAAAGAAGTTCCTGATGGCTACGCGAACAACTTTTTGATTAAAAACAAGAAGGCTGAACCAGCAACAAATGCGAATGTGTCAGCGATGCGTGGCCAAAAGAAGGCTGCTGATCGTGAAGCGGCTGAAGAAAAGGCTGCTGCTGAAGCATTGAAGATGAAGTTGGAAGATGATAAGACGGTGGTTGAGTTGAAGGCAAAGGCCGGAACTGACGGTCGCTTGTTTGGGGCCATCTCATCAAAGCAAGTTGTTGAAGCTTTGAACGACCAATTCGGTTTGAAGATCGATAAGCGTAAGATGGATATGAAGGAACCAATTCGTGCCTTGGGCTACCGTAACGTGACGGTGAAGTTGCACCACGAGGTTGAAGCCAAGATTCGTATCCACACCGACGAATTGTAAGAAACATGTAAAAGCACTGGGCTAAACGGCCTTGGTGCTTTTTTCTTGATGTTAACGCGGATAGATATGGCGATATCTGTTACAATAGTTAGTACTGATAAAAAAGGAGGTCATTCCATGGCAGATGAAACAGAAACTGTCGCGTTGAGCGTGCCGCAAGATATCACAGCTGAACAGGCGGTTTTGGGATCAATTTTATTGTCGACGGATCCGCAAGATTTAATTGCCGATTTGATGACGATTTTGGAACCGTCTGATTTCTATCGCACGGCCCATCGTTTGATTTATGCGGCAATTTTGAAGCTTGATGAATCGCAACGTGCAATCGATATATTGACAATTGTCGATGAATTGAATAAAGACAATCAAGTCGAGAACGTTGGTGGAATGGCCTATTTGGCGGAACTGGCCTCGACGGTGCCGGTTGCTGGTAATGCATTGTACTACGCCCGAATTGTCCGTGAGAAGTCAATTCGTCGCAATATGATCGATACGTTGCAAAGCAGTTTGACGCAAACGTATGAAGGCGCTGATTCGGTCGATGACGCGGTTGCCGAGTTATCAACCAAGTTGGATATGATTAACGGTGGCGAAAAGAGCGCCGATTTTAAGAATATCGCGGACGTGGTTGAGAAGTCATTTGAACAAATTGAGCAAAACTCACGCACGACAGAAACTGTGACGGGATTGGCGTCAGGCTATCCGGCTTTGGATAATCTAACAACTGGTTTTCACGGTGGCGAAATGATTATCGTGGCTGCGCGTCCTGCCGTTGGTAAGACCGCGTTCGTCTTGAATATTGCCCAGAAGGTGGCTGTGGCTGATCCAGATTTACCAGTTGTTGTGTTCTCGCTGGAAATGCCGGATACGTCACTGGTTAACCGTATGCTGGCGGCTGAAGGAAATATTAATTCACAGCATATGCGTACTGGTCAACTTGATTCTGAAGAATGGAATGCGTTGGCGGTCGCGATGGGATCGTTGGCGAATACAAAAATCTATATCGATGATACGGCTGGAATTAAGGTAACAGAAATCCGTTCAAAGTTACGCCGTCTTTATAAGCGTGAAGGTAAGCTGGGATTGGTCATTATTGATTACTTGCAGCTGATTGAAGGCACGGGTAGTGAAGGTCGTCAGCAAGAAGTGTCAGCCATTTCACGTGCCATCAAGATGATGGCGATGGAGATGGATGTGCCGATTATTGCGCTATCGCAGTTGTCACGTAGTGTGGAACAGCGTCAAGATAAGCGCCCAATGTTGTCAGATATCCGTGAATCTGGATCAATTGAGCAGGACGCCGACATCGTTGCTTTCTTGTACCGTGAAGACTACTATGAGAAGGCCAACGATGATTCAGATAACCCCAATGACCCGCGCGATGAAGAACAACAGGACGTGGGAGAAATTGAAGTTATCTTGGAAAAGAACCGTTCTGGTGCGCGTGGAACGGCACGCTTATTGTTTGTTAAGTCATACAATAAGTTCTCAAACATTGAGTTCCACGCTGAAGAACCGGGCGGATTCGGTTAAACAATATCGGTTATTAACGGGGTTACCAACTTGGTAACCTCGTTCTTATTTTTGGAAAAAAGGAGATACAGTTATCATGCAAACACAACAAGCCGGCATGTCACTTCGCTGGTTATTAACGGCAAGTTTTATTAATAACGTGGCTTATGGATTTATCTGGCCCTTAACTTCAATTTATCTACATGACCAACTGTATCAGACCTTGGTTGTTATCGGTTGGGTCATGATGGCTAACGCGATTGGCCAGGCGGTTGGTTCACTAGTAAGTGGCCGATTGTTTGACCGATTTGAACCCCGTAAATTGATGCAGTTCGGTACGCTGATGATGATTGTCATTAATTTGCTCTTCATCTTCTTCCATGGCTGGCCAAGTTATGCCGTTATTTTGACGTTAGCCGGTTTCTTCGGTGGTTGGAATACGGCAACGATTAATTCTTACGGGACATATGTACGGAGTCATGATGGCCGTTTTGTCTTCAATATGTTGTACTTTATTAGTAATTTTGGCATGGTGTTTGCGACCGCTGCAGTTGGGCCAATTTATAATTTTGGTATTACCTGGCTATTCTGGTTGGCGCTCGTCATGTATTTAGTACTAATGGCAATTGTACAGTTCACCTTCAAAATTAAGGTGGCACGCACCCAACAAACTGAGCAAAAACAGACCCTGCGCTTGCCTAAGTGGAATGTTCGCTTAATCTACACAGGGGTTATTGGGTTAGGTGTTCTGTGGATTTCTTATTCGCAGTGGCAGGGAAATCTGTCAATTTACATGTCGAGTATCCTGAAACTGCCGGTTTGGCAGTATTCAATGCTGTGGACCATTAACGGTATTTTGATTGCAATTATTCAATTGGGAATGAATGCCCTGAACCTATCGGCAAACCGTAAATCAATGTTCATTCAAATTTATGCCGGGCTGATTATGTTTGGCCTTGCCTTTATGATTTTGCCGTTTGCAAAGACGTTTACTGGCTTTGCGATTGCAATGGTTGTGACAACCATTGGTGAAGCAACGGCCTTCCCAATGATTCCAGCATTAGTTAATGAGTTATCGCCAATAGAGTTGAAGGGGCGTTATCAGGGGATGACGGCTGCCGCCCCATCTGTTGGTCGCGCAGTGGGACCGTTGATTGGTGGTGCTGTCATAGAACAAAGCGGATATGGTACTATGTTCTATGGTGGGGCAGGCGTTGTGTTTATTGCCTTTATTGGGGTAGCAGTCATGATAATGATCGGCTATCGCCACGCCACGCAATATGAATAAAGTGAGGGTCTGCAATGAAATTAGGGATGTTCCGATTGGGGATGCGGACGTTTAAAACGGGACTATCGGTGATGGTTATCATCGCTTTGTTTGCGTTTTTACATCGTGGTAATCCGATGATTGCCTCATTGGCTGCCGTATTTTCATTGCGACAGGACTTTGAAACAACGTTAGAATTTGGTAAGTCGCGTGTAATCGGAAACGCCATTGGTGGTATTTTTGCGATTACCTATTTTTTCGTTTTTGATTTACTGCATGAATCGCAGTGGGTCACAATTATCGTGGTACCGCTATTATTGATGCTATTGATTTCAATTAATGATGGCTTGAATAACAATAAGGGATTAATTGGTTCTGTAGCGGCCTTCTTGATGATTTCGTTAACGATTCCTGAAGGAGCCAGCTATATGTATGCTATCGAACGTGTCTTTGATACGTTCTTAGGTACCGTGATTGCCATTGTGATGAACATTGGCGTTCATCCGCGTGACGCAGCTACGATTGCTGCTGATTTGGCTGATCGCCAACGGCATAGTAAAAAATGATGATCGAAAAGTCTGGCTTAGTGACCTGAATGGGTTGTTAATCCAGGCTTTTTTTGCATATTACCGCAACTTATATTAGAATTACATGAGAAAACTAAGTGTGTGGGGATACAAGTATGCGGGAACAAGATAAGTTAACCATTTTGCGTGATTTGATTGCGCTGAATACAGTTGCGGATAATGAAACATCGGTTGCAATCTATTTACAGGATCTATTGCGTAAGAATGGGATTGATGCACAATTGGTGACAGACGATAATACGAAGCGTGCCAATTTGGTGGCCGAAATTGGGGATGGTCAAGGCCCAGTATTGGCATTTGCTGGGCACGCAGATACGGTTCACGAAGGTGATTTAACGACCTGGTCAACAGATCCGTTTACGCTGGTTGAACAAGATGGCCGTTTGTATGGTCGCGGTACAACTGATATGAAGGGCGGTTTGGCAGAATATGTGATTGCAATGATTGAACTGCATGAACAAGCTGTTCCACTCCATGGCACTTTACGGTTGTTAGTGACGGTTGATGAGGAAAAGACTGAAGCTGGCGCACGCTTGTTAGCTGAGCGGGGTTATGCGGATAATATCGATGCGATGGTCATTGCCGAGCCAACAGGGGTTGCGTTGCCAGATATTACAGACTATTTCCAAAGTGGTGGCGCGGTAATTGATGAAGCGACCTTGACGGATTTGCAAGCAGCTATTGAAACTGCAACAGCACCGGAACAACACTTCATCTTTCACGCGCACAAGGGCTTTTTGGCGTATGAAGTAACGGCGACGGGAAAAGCTGCGCATAGTTCAATGCCCAAGCTTGGCGTGAATGCGATTGACCACCTGGTAACGTATTACTTAGCTGAG
>NZ_KQ970392.1:257078-258055 GCF_001579105.1 Weissella sp. DD23
GGTATTGGATCGGACATTGTACGGACCGGATGTCATTCGAGGTGGGCAACAACAGAATTCAGTGCCTGACTCGGCAACCTTAACGGTGTTAACCCGAATCATTCCAGAGTTACCACCAAAAGAATTGATTGCACGATTAGAGCAGCTGGTTGCGGATGTAAATGCGACTGATGAAACTATGCAATTGGCCTTGCATGTGAGCGCTTATGACGATGCTGTGGTGACACCAAAAGATAGTCAACTGATTCAATTGATTCAACGGTTGGTGCCAGACTACTTGCCCGAACCATTGGCTGCACCAGCTATTGCGGTATCCTTGGGAACAGACGCTTCGCAGTTTATCAAAGCCAATCCGAACTTAGAACTTGCAGTAATCGGACCGGGTAACGCGACAGCACACAAGGCTGATGAGTACGTTGAACGTCAGGCCTATTTGGATATGGTTGGCCTATACGAAGCAATTGCAAAACAATATCTCCAATAAGTTCCCTTTTTGATAGGCGAATATGGATGGGGTCTGTATAATTCATTTATGAATTGATGCTTTGATTGCCAATCGATATGTCGGCCACTCACACCAAACGCGCAAACGTGAGTGCCTAAACCTAATTATTTATCAAGACGAGGCCTTCCTTGGATAAGAAGCGAACAGATGGACGAACCTGTGTCCTTGTTCTTGGTGAATGATTAAGCGATTGCAGACTGAAAGACAACCGAAACACCATGGTAACCAGCAAACGCCAGCTAGACGTTTGCTGGTTTTTTTGTTGGTTGTGGTGTGGTGGTGTCGTGCTAGCGCACGAACAACAGGTGTGGCTGGTATCCTACGCCTTTGTTCAAAAACTCGGCAACCGAATGGCGCGGACGCCATTCAGCGGGGCAAATAATTCCCCCTAAAGCCTCAAGGTCTGTGTGGGCTTTTCTGAATAGCGCCGGCCATGCGGCATGTTGCCGATTTTTGAACGCTCCGGATACCA
>NZ_KQ970392.1:258171-258861 GCF_001579105.1 Weissella sp. DD23
GCCACGCCTGTTGTAGCAGCCGAGTTGTTCTATGTTGTTTATGAAGTCAAAGCATGTTCAAGGCAATGACTGCATTTTTAATGGCATCAAAGGACCAGTGTTGCGTGCAAAATAGAGAACATCTCGGCTGTTGGCATGGGTGTGGGGGATTGGCGTAGCGATGACAGGTGGGGAACTCACAAGTTCGGCCGACCGCCGGTTAGATAAGGCGAACGGCTCCACACCCATGCCTCGTCGCAACGCGACGACGGATAGAATAACTTTTCATAAGCAAAAGCCGATTAAACAGCGTAAACTAGAAGCAAGATTAAAAGGGTTGAGGTGGCACAAATGGCATTATCATTTAAAGAGTTATTAACGGCGGTACCCGTGGTATTGCGGGGTGGTAACGTTCCAAATATTGTCGGTGAAGCAGGAATTGGTAAGTCAGCCTTAGTTGCTGAGGTGGCCCGTCAAATGGGAGCAACTTTGTTTACGACGGTTGTGTCATTGTCAGAAAAAGGTGACTTGGCAATTCCTGTGCCACCTTTGACAAGCGAGGCGTATGTCGAAACAGAAAAGTATGGTTCGCTAGCCGATGTGCAGTATGGCTACACCCACACATTGATTGAAATTATTGAAACCGCACAAGCACACCCAGGTCGCCCAATTTTATGGTTCTTGGATGAATTTAACCGTGGGTCACAAGCA
>NZ_KQ970392.1:259048-261670 GCF_001579105.1 Weissella sp. DD23
TCTTGGATGAATTTAACCGTGGGTCACAAGCAGTGCAAAGTGAATTAATGAATCTAGTTTTGCAACGGCAAATCAATTCGTTGGTATTGCCTGAGGAAGTGAAGTTAGTGATTGCTGAGAACCCTGATGAAACGATGACTGGATTTGAAAATGCAGATTATGGGGTTGTTGCTGGTGATGCGGCTATCAAAGATCGCACGGTACGACTGGTGATGAAGGTTGATGTAGCAGATTGGCTTGCTTGGGCTGCGGAAGAAGATACACAAAAGCAACGTCCACATATTCATGATTTGATACAGCGTTATCTCCAAGAGGATGCGACCCAATTGTATCCAGCTGAGCGCGGTGACGATTTGAATCCAACCCCTCGTGCTTGGCAGCGTGTCTCGGATAATTTGTTTGAGTTGCTGGTATTGCCTGAGGAGACGCAACGATCTTTGGTTTTTGATTTGGTCGCGGGTGATTTGGGTGAAGTTGCAGCGCAACGTTTTGTGCAATTCATGCAAACCAATCAAGAAACGTTGACGCCAATGGATGTTTTTGTGAGTCAACCTTGGGGGCCAGTAGTGCCCGAAAAGGTGATGCAAACGTACCGAGGTTTGCCAGAAGTTCAAAAATTGGCCTTGCTTAAGTCAACTTTGGTTGCAATTGATGTTGCCCAGTCAGATAATGCAGGGCGATTTGCCCAAATTTTAACGGCAACGGCCAAGGATGGTCAGTATGCGATTGTGAAGCAATTGGCTGCTGGCGAGGTCTTAGAAAAGCTCTATGGCGCAGATGATGAATCAGCGAAGACGTTGTATCAATTGATTACGAAGGTTGCGGCCTATGACTTATCAGAAGATTGATGAACTGGTTCAGAAGGCCACGATGAAATTGCTTGACGAAAGCCCATTTTATGGTGAAGTCGTTTTGCGCTTAAATCGGGTCTACGATGAAACGGTTGGGGGCACGATGGGGTTGTCATGGCAGGCGCCGTTTTGGGAATTGCGAATTAATCCGATTTTATTTGAAGAAGTTTATCATACGGTTGCCGAAGTAAAGGGAGCCCTCACGCATCAGGTGCTACACATGGTGTGGGAACACCCAATTCGATACGCAGATAAAATGAATGAGAATGCAGCTGAAGCAAAAATGGTTGGTCTAGCAACTGACTTAGCGGTTAACCAATATATCC
Organism: Weissella sp. DD23; assembly: GCF_001579105.1. Lineage (NCBI taxonomy): Bacteria > Bacillati > Bacillota > Bacilli > Lactobacillales > Lactobacillaceae > Weissella > Weissella sp. DD23. Next base: position 260,226 of record NZ_KQ970392.1, read on the forward strand.
GTGGTGGGTTCCCCGGGGCACATACCTTGCAAGAGGTGACAGATATGATTGACTTGCAACTGCCGGAATATGCAGATTCAAGCACCTATTATAATTTGTTGCATCCGTTGATGGATACAATCGACAATGAAGGCGCAAGTTCGCAGTTGCCAGGTGATGATCATAAGGGCTGGTCAACCGGGGCAGAGGCTGGTGAAGAAGCAGAAGCTGCTTTGCGGAATGTGGTTGCAGATGCTAATCATGATGCCTTGGTTGCTGGCCGTGGGACGATGTCAGGCGAAGTTGAACGGCAAATTGAACAACTATTAGCACCGCGTCGTAATTGGCGAGGCTTATTGCGGAAGGCCATTAGTAATGTGCCGGCCGATAAACAAGATAGTCGTGCACGTTTTAATCGACGCCAACCATATCGGATGGAACTAGCGGGAAAAATTGATGCCACGCAAACCAATGTCGTTGTATTTATTGACAATTCAGCATCAATCTCAGACGATACGGCGATGCGCTTTATGGCTGAAGTTGCTCAAATGCAGAAGCAATTAGCGGCGAGTGTCCATTTTTACGCCTTTGATACAGTTGCAACACCAATTGATAAACAATGGTTGGCCAATGGTCAACGCCGTGCGGGTGGTGGTACTGCATTTGCACCGATATTTGAACAACTACACCAAGATCGTTATCGTCCTGAAAGTACGGTTGTCGTCATATTTACGGACGGTGATGGCGAGCATGAGATGGCACAGCCTAAGTATCGCCGTTTGGTCTGGGTACTGCCCGAGGACGTAACTTTATCATTAACCGAACCGTTCGGTCAGGTCGTGCGATTAACAAAGTGGGAGGACTAGTGTGTTAGATCCATTGATGTTGCGTGCCGTCATTTTACGAGCACCACAATACGAACGCGCAGTGGCGCTATTATGGAATGAGTGGAATCGGTTTGTTGTCAGTCATCCGATTTCACCAACGACGATTGCACTTGATGATGCGCAATTTGCAACCGCTTTGCTTGATGCTGATTTGGTTGCGGAAGCGGCATTGCGCGATACGTCAGCAGAATTTTTAGAAACAAATCAACAATGGCTAAGCGATGAAGCTGTTGTTTGGATAAAGGAGTGGACTGATGGCCGAAACTGATTTGAACCCAATTGATTTACGATCATTTATTAATAAGGATCGCCGTTATGAACGGGCGGAGGCGTTAATTAAGGGGGCTTGGGAAGATTTATTGTTATCACAACCCTGGGGGATGACAACAATTAATATGGCTGATGTCCAGTTTGCGGAAGCATTGTTGCAAGCTGACTTGGTACAACCAGTTAGACAGCGGTTTGACACGTTTGCGGATGTACAACAGTTTATCCAACAAAATAGTATGCGATTGACACCTGATGTGGTGACCAGTTTGAAGAGTCGTTTTGATATGTAATGCTAACTTAAAAAGCCGT
>NZ_KQ970392.1:261929-264405 GCF_001579105.1 Weissella sp. DD23
AGCTTCGTCGTCCTCTTTCACAAGGAACCAGTTGTTCATCCACCAACCACGGTAGAAGCCTTCCATGGAAATAATCTGTGACAATGAGGCAAGAACCAAGGTGATTTGGAGCCATAGTTTACCGGATGTAAAGAACGGAATGCTCATCATCGCAGCGGTCACCAAGTAAATCACAATGCGCCCTCGTTGCGAGAGTTTGCGTTGATAGATACCTTCATGAATGTACGTCTTATAGTGTTTATTGTTAATCAGCCAGCTGTGTAGCCGCTCTGATGAACGACCCCAAAAGAAGGCGGTTAGTAAGTAAAATGGGGTGGTTGGTATCCCAGGCACCCAAATTGTGACGGTTCCGATACCAAAGGTAATCAGACCAGCCAATATATATAAATAGCGCATAAATCAATGTCCTTTTGGATAGTAGTTTCAGTATAGCAAGGATAACAGTCCGACAAAAGGGAAAACCAACCGGTACGGTAGAATTTCGCAAACCCTTATAAAGTTGCTATAATGAAACAAAAGACTCGAAAGGATGCCATGACCATGGAGATATTGGAACGTGCCTACGCAAAGCTCAATATTAGCCTTGATACCCCGTTTGCCCACGCAGACGGTGAACAAGAGTGGGACATGTTGATGGTCGCAATTGATTTGGCCGATACGGTGACAATCAGAACGACTACGGCGCATACGAATATCATCGTCGATTCGACAAGTGGCTTGTTGCCGTTGAATGAGAAAAACCTGGCCTATCAAGCAGCAGAACTGATGCGACAGCGGGCTGGCGTTGCGGACGGTGTGGAAATTCATATCGATAAGCATATTCCGGTTGCGGCAGGAATGGGCGGGGGCTCTTCAGATGCGGCCGCTGTCTTAAGAGGACTCAATAAAATTTGGCAACTGGGCTTAACAGAAGCCCAGTTGGCCGAAATCGGTTTGAAGATTGATGCCGATGTGCCTTTTTGTGTCTACTCGCGCCCTGCTCGAGTGACCGGCCGTGGTGAAGTGGTTGATCCGCTAACGCAAAAATTCCCGCCACTTTGGCTAGTGGTCTCTAAACCAGCTGTAAGTGTTTCAACTCCGAAAATTTTGAAAATGATTGATTATGATAGTTTAGTGCATGGTGATATGGGCGGCTTAATGGCAGCAGTTGAAGCTGGTGACTTTAAGACGGCTTTTCATAACATGTTCAATGTGCTTGAACCGGTGACTGCCTCGAAGTATCCGGAAATTATCAAATTAAAAGAAAAAATGCTTAAATTTGGGGCTGAAGCGGTTCAAATGTCGGGGACTGGGCCGACCGTTTTCGCGATTACAGATAAAGCGTCACGTGCAAAGCGGATTTACAATGCTGTCCGGGGGTTTGTTCCCGAAACGTATATGGTGCGACTTGTAAATTAAGTCATTGAGAAGCAGTCAGATATGATTGCTTCTTTTTTGTTCTCGCTAAACATTCATTTAACGAACGAACATTCGACATTTAAACGTTTAACCTTTTAAAAATGAACATTACAAAAAGTTAACGTGTTATTTTTGGATAAAACACGAACAAGAGGGTTTACAAGGTCACGAAAGTCAGTTATATTATTCACACAGATGACAAAGTTATCGAAAATTATAGGGTTTTATTCATAAAGGGGAATAATAAACATGGCTTCAAACGTAAAGATGTTGCTTGCTGGTGCTGCGGTGCTGGTTATTGCTGGTGGCGCCTATGCCGCTCTATCTGGAAACAAGTCAGCTTCAGGCGAATCCGACAAGACATCAGTGGCTTTGGTAACTGATGGTGGGGGTGTCGATGACAAGTCTTTCCAACAATCAGCTTGGGAAGGCTTGAAAAAGTGGGGTAAGGAGAACGGCGTTAAGCAGGGGAAGGGTGGTTACACATACTACCAGTCAAAGACGAACGCTGACTTCAAGACGAACTACGATCAAGCGGCAGCAGCCGGATTCAAAAATATTTATGGGATTGGCTTCCAATTGACGTCAACCATTAATGAGGAAGCTAAGAAGCACCCCAAGACAAACTACATGATTGTCGATGATGTTGCGAAGACGCAAAAGAATGTGGTGTCAGTAACGTTCAAGTCTGAACAGTCATCATACTTGGCTGGTGTTGCAGCCGCTAAGACAACTAAGACGAATAAGTTAGGCTTCGTCGGTGGCATGGAATCAGCTGTAGTGAAGACTTTCGAAGCTGGTTTTACGGCTGGAGCGAAGTCAGTTAACCCGGACATTCAGGTCGATGCGCAATACGTTGGTAGCTTTACTGATGCCGGTAAGGGTAAGACGATTGCCGCATCAATGTACCAAAACGGCGCTGATGTTATTTTCGCAGCGGCTGGTGGAGCTGGTGCCGGTGTCTTCACAGAAGCTAAGGATTTGAACAGTGAAAAGAAGGCGGCTGATAAGGTTTGGGTTATCGGTGTTGACCGTGATCAAAACGCGGACGGTGCCTACACGGCTAAGGATGGCAAGT
>NZ_KQ970392.1:264532-265735 GCF_001579105.1 Weissella sp. DD23
ATGGCAAGTCAAACTTTACATTGACGTCATCAGTAAAGAAGGTCGGCAAGGCTGTTGTTGATGTCACTGAAAAGGCAGCTAAGGATAAGTTCCCTGGTGGCGAGCACTTGGTTTATGGGCTAGACGATAAGGGTGTTGCCGTGACGCGTGGTCACATGTCAGCAGCAACTTGGGATGCTGTTCAAGCGGCTAAGAAGCAAATCATTGACGGCAAGGTAGAAGTACCTGCTAAGTAATTTAAAGTTCGAAAAGCGCTCATCACAAAACGCGATGAGCGCTTTTTGTTCGTGTTTTGCACCTCTTTATATGTTTTGCGTTTCTATTTATTATCTAAAAACGAATGATTGTGTTTACAAAACGTTTTGTTCGGGTTATTATTGTGGAGTTGGTTAATTAAAACGTTTAATTAACGTAAAACGCGAACTTTAAATTAATTTATTTTACAAAATAGGGGTTAATCATGAATCGTAAGGTTGTTTTGGGTACGGGTGTTGTTGTAGTTGCAGCAGTTGCAATTGGAGTGTATGCGAGTGCGAATAAAGGGGATGCAGCAACTAGTAAAGCTTCGGTTGCCTTGATTACGGATGCAGCAGGTATCGATGATAAGTCATTTCAACAATCGGCTTGGCGAGGGCTAACAAGTTGGGCTAAGGCAAATGATGTGAAGCAAGGTAAGGGTGGTTACACTTATTTTCAAGCAAAGACATCAGCCGATTTTGAAACAAATATCAATCAAGCAGTTGCTAATGGCTACCAAAATATTTATGGGATTGGGTTCCCAAAGACGCCTGCGATTAATGCAGCCGCAAAAAAGTATCCTAAAAATAACTTCATGATTATTGATGACATTGCTAAGAAACGTCAAAATGTTGTCTCGGTTACGTTCCATACCGAACAGTCTTCTTACCTAGCCGGTGTTGCGGCTGCGAAGACAACTAAAACAAATCAACTTGGCTTTATCGGTGGGATGGAATCAGCCGTTGTTAAGACATTCGAAACAGGCTTTGTTGCTGGGGCCAAGTCTGTCAATCCCAATATTAAGGTCGATGTTCAGTATGTCGGTGATTTTGCGGATGCCGGTAAGGCTAAAACAATAGCGGCGTCAATGTACCAAAACGGATCAGATGTGCTTTATCAAGCGGCCGGTGGCGCCGGTGCTGGTGTTTTCACTGAAGCAAAGGATTTGAATGAGAAGCAAACTAA
>NZ_KQ970392.1:265968-267122 GCF_001579105.1 Weissella sp. DD23
TTGGGTTGTCGGTGTCGACGTGGATCAAGCATCTGATGGGGGTTATCAAGCAACTGATGGTAAGAGTAACTTCACGCTAACGTCAGCAACGAAGGGCGTTGGCACGGCGGTCAAGGATGTCACGGAACGTGCAGCGACGGATAAGTTTCCAGGCGGCCAACACCTAGTCTATGGTTTGAAAAACAAGGGAGTTGCGGTGACCCGTGGTCAGATGTCAGCCGGGGCATGGCAAGCGGTGCAAAAAGCGCAAAAGGCTATTGTGGCCGGGGACGTTAAAGTACCAGCTAAGTAGTAACCCTTTTTCCACCACATTTATTTAGGGTTGGGTTATACTAACTAAAAATAAACGAATGAGGAATTTGAACATGGCAGATGTGATTTTCAACCGTCCACTACAAAATGAAGATCTCGAAGCAACGCTTGATGCTTACGAGAAAGATGTAAACCCTGAAACAGAGCATGATTTCATTGCGATGCTGGGCGCTGCGCAATTGCTTGCGCCAGTTCAAGTTGATGCAGAATTGACTGACAATGGTGATGGTACTTTCTCAATTGATTCTGAAGTAGCTGCACAATTGAACTACCAAGTTATCCAAAACCAAAAGGAAGAAGTTTTCTTCCCAGCATTTACGAGCACTGAAGAGTACAACAAGTGGTCAACTGATGTTGAAGGTGTTGTGGGCTTGACGGTTTCATTGGAAACTTACGCAGCTTTGATGTCAGCTAACCCAGATACTGGTTTGGTAATTAATGCATTTGGTCAAAATGTTGTGATGAACCAAGACAACATGAACTATGTGATGGCAACGTTGACGCAAATGCGCGAACAAGACCCAATCACGCTGGAAGAGCCAGTTGATGACCAATCAGACTTTGCGGCAAAGTTGGCTGAGCAATTGCCAGAAAACATGCCAGAGATGAACACAGTATGGGCAATCGATTTGGTTCGTGCACCAGAACGTACATTGATTTACGTGATCCACACTGAAGGTGATCCAGAAGAAGCTAAGGCACAATTCTTTGCATTTGCAACGATTAACAATGCCCCAGCATTTTCAAATGTATTGAGCGTTGAAGAAATCGGTTACCCACGTGCAGCCGCCTTTACGCCAATTTACAACAAGGCTAACTAATTTATACAAAAAAACCGCATC
>NZ_KQ970392.1:267142-278121 GCF_001579105.1 Weissella sp. DD23
CATCCACTTGAGATGCGGTTTTTTGTTAGACATCGGATTTCACTGACAAAGGGGTGAATATCCGTTATACTTAGTAACAAATAACGAGAACTAACAGGGGTAGTACGACAATGGATAACCAAGAAGAAGTATTGCGTAACGACGAGCTTTTAGCTGCGTTGGAAGCTTTCCGCGAAGAACAGAATCCAGCTAATGAACAAGCATTTGTTCAAGGACTTGTAGAGGCAGTTTTTGTTGCGCCAGTTAACTTCACTGAAGCACCAATTATTAAGGAAAACGGTGACGTTGAGATTCCAGAAGGATCAGAGATGCGCTTGTTGACGTTTGAGATGGAAAACGGCCATTCCGTATTTCCAATCTTTACTGATTTGGATGCCTTCAATGCTGGGCCAATTGACTCAGAAGATCCGGTACACCCTTGGGCGATGTCATTGGCTGACTACTTGCCATTGTTGCAAAACGATGATTCAGAGAATATTGAAGGTTTGGCCTTGAACCCATTCACGAATGGTATGCCAATCACTCGTGATAACTTGGCTTACATTGCCGGCATGGTGGCAGCGCAAGAAGGGGATGGCGATGCCGAGATGCAAATTGCATCTGCTGAAGACATCATTCCAACGCCATTGCGTTACGAATTGATTGGTTTAGCAGATGACGCCATGGGTGCAGTAGAGCACATGCACTTGTTGTGGTTGACGAATGGGGCGACAAACGCAGCTAATTATTTGTTGGTCGTGGATGGTCCTGACAAGGATGCATTCCAAGAGCTATACCCACGTTTTGCTAAGGCGTTTGAAGAGAAGGCTGGCGAAGAAGGCAGTGCGGTCGATATTGTCGCGGCAGCTGATTTTGACGTGGATTTGTCAGAATTCACGAGTTTGTACGACCGTAATTTGTAATTGAAATGCCCCTGCTGGTTCCTTTATACCGTGCAGGGGATTTTTTGTTGGCGTATAATAACACTCGTAATTAAGAAAAATAATGAAACCGATAGAAACGGAACGGAAACAATCATGACGGAATTTAAGGATACAGATTTAACAATTATTGGTGCGGGACCAGTAGGAATGTTTGCCGCCTTTTACGCTGGTTTGCGTGAATTGGATGTCACAGTTATCGAAAGCTTGGAGAGTGTTGGTGGCCAAGTGGCTAACCTTTACCCACAAAAGACGATTTTGGATATCGCTGGTTATGTGAACACGACAGGTGCTGAGATTATCAAGGAATTGGACAAGCAAATGCGTCAATTCCCACAAGATTTGTATCTTGATACAACGGTTATTGATGTTCAACCTAATGGGACTGAATTTGATATTACGACTGATAAGGGATCATTCCACACGAAGTCTGTGATTGTTGCAACCGGTAAGGGCGCCTTTGAGCCACGCCGTTTGCCAGAAGCAGTTGAAAATGGTCTTGAAGGTCAAGGCATCCACTACTTCTTGAACGACGTTGAAGACTTCCGTGATCACCGCGTGCTGGTTGCTGGTGGTGGTGATTCAGCTGTTGATATGTCAACGTTGTTGGATACGGTTGCAGCAGAGGTTCACTTGACGCACCGCCGTGATAAGTTCCGTGCGATGGAGCACGCCGTATCTGAGTTGCAAAAGTCACGTGTTGCAATTGAGACACCATATAACATCGAAACGGTTGAAAAGGCTGAAGATGGTTCATTGAATGTGACTTTGGCTAAGGTCCGTGAAGATGAAAAGAAGGTCTTGAATGTCGATGATTTGATGGTTAATTACGGCTTTACATCAGAGAACAAGATTGTGGCTGGCTGGACCGTCCAACCTGAAGTAGAACGTCAGAAGTTTACGGTTAGCCAAGAGATGGAAACGACGGTGCCAGGTTTGTTTGCGGTTGGTGATGTGGCCGAATACCCTGGTAAGGCGGAATTGATTGCAACTGGTTTCGGTGAAGTGCCAACGGCTGTGAACAGTATTATCAAGCGTATCTACCCAGATCGCCAAGGTCCCGTTCACTCATCAGGTTTGGTTATTGAGAATGGTGAAATCAAGCGCTAAAAGCTTGTTAATCAATCGATAATCCGTTATATTGGATATAACAATTAAAACGATTTTTAGCAGAGGTATCGCAATTATGCGGTGCCTCTGTTGTCGTATTAGGGGAAATGTTACCAATGTTAACCAATTAACGGAGGACTCAAAATGGATGAAAAGTATGTGACAAAAGTAGAGTTTCAAGCGTTTCGGGATGGGGAGTTTGATGCTTTGCGCTCGGATGTACGCGAACTACAAGTCGATGTGCGTGAGCTACAAGATGATGTGCGTGAGTTGCGGACTGAGTTTACTGAGTTCCGCGCTGAAATGCGCGGGGACATGAAGGTGCTTAACGTGCGTATGGATAACATGGAACGCAACTTTGAAAAGTCGAATAAGGTCATGATGTGGGTAGCGACGGTTTACGCAGTGCCAATGCTGTTTATGATGTACAAGATTCTAGTGGGGACTAATTGATTATGGATGAAAAGTACGTCACAAAACTAGAGTTTCAAGCGTTTCGGGATGGTGAGTTTGAGGCACTACGCTCGGATGTTCGTGAGCTACAGGTCGATGTACGTGAACTCCAAGTCGATGTGCGTGAGCTGCAAGTAGAGTTTGTCAGTTTTCGTGAAGAAGTTCGGGGTGAATTAAAGGCGGTTAATTTGCGAATTGATCACCTGACTGACAAGGTAGATTCGTTGAGTAAAAGTGTCGATAAGTCAATGCGCGTGATGATGTGGATTGCCGGTGTGTATGCGGTGCCTATGATGTTTATGCTATACAAGATTCTAGAGGGGACTAATTAATCACTACTAATTATGCTGAAATTTTGTTACAATAGTAACGAAATATTCTAATACAAAAGAGGTATCACCAATGGCAAAGTTGGTTTTGATCCGTCACGGTCAAAGTGAATGGAACGCATTGAACTTGTTCAATGGTTGGGTAGACACGAAGTTGAGCGACAAGGGTATTGCCCAAGCTCGTACTGCAGGTGAATTGTTGGCTAAGGAAGGCATCCAATTTGACCAAGCATACACGTCAGTTTTGACGCGTGCGATCACGACATTGCACTACGCTTTGGAAGAAGCTGGTCAATTGTGGATTCCTGAAATGAAGTCATGGCGTTTGAACGAGCGTCACTACGGTGCTTTGCAAGGTTTGAACAAGGCCGACGCCGCTGAAAAGTGGGGCGACGAGCAAGTTTTGCAATGGCGTCGTTCATACGACGTTTTGCCTCCATTGCTAGAAGAGCAAACGGAGACTGTTGAAGTTTTGGGTAAGGAATACCCAGCCTTCGACCGTCGTTACGCTGATGTACCTGAAGGTGAATTGCCATTCGGCGAAAACTTGAAGGTTACTTTGGAACGTGTATTGCCATTCTGGGAGTCAAACATCTCAAAGGACTTGGCAGCAGGTAAGAACGTTGTGATTGCCGCCCACGGTAACTCATTGCGTGCCTTGGTAAAGCACATCGAAGGTATCTCAGATGATGATATCTTGGGTGTTGAAATCGCTAACGGTGAGCCTTTGGTATACGACTTGGCAGATGATTTGTCAGTTGTTTCAAAGAAGGTTTTGAAGCCAGAAGCTTAATAAGTAATTGAAAAAGACGCTATCGACAGTGATGTTGATGGTGTCTTTTTTTAATCTACATTATTTAATAATGGTGCCAAAAATATAATAAATCTGCCAAAGGAAAACGGTTACAATAATTGTAGAAGCGATTGCACAGGAATGATTATATGGGGGAAATAATATGACGACTGTTTACGATTTTAAAGAACGTACCCAAGGGGGCCAAGAACTAGACTTGCAACAATTTGCAGGGGACGTGATGGTGATTGTTAATACGGCAAGCAAGTGTGGCCTAGCACCGCAATTAACAGAGCTCCAAGCGCTGTATGATCAATATCAGGATGAAGGCTTTACGATTATTGGCTGCCCATCTAATCAATTCAAACAAGAATTGGATGATGCTTCTGAAATTGGCGCATTTTGCCAAAAAAATTATGGCGTCACATTTCCAATGACAGAAATGATGGCAGTTAACGGGGATGAGACAGCACCGTTGTTCGACTACTTGAAGACTGAGTCTGGTCACGGTCGCATTAAGTGGAATTACACGAAATTTTTGGTTGGGCGCGATGGCCAACTTATTGCACGCTATGCACCGACGACAGCGCCAAGCAAGATGGTTAAGGATATTGAACGTGCGCTCGCGGCTACGAAGTAATTGATAATCAACGACAAATAGCTCTTGTTAAATTTGGTCACATTTCTTTGGTAGTATCCAAGGTAATGAGCGCAGGTTTAACTAAGGAGGTATTTGGCAGATGGTTAAGAAAGGAACGATTGCGACGATTATCGCGGTGCCAATTGTGGCACTTGGTGGTGCCGGTGGGTACTACGCATGGCAACAACATAATGATTCACAACAGCAACAGGAGCGACGACTTAGTAAAGCTGAGCACGCTTTAAGTTCGTTGCGATCTGAAAGTGAAAAGCAAGCGACAAGTGATAAAAAAACGGCATCGTCAATTAGCCAATCAAGTGTTGACGCAACGACCAGCAATGATACGTCGGTAGCTGAAGCTGGGGCTGAATCGGCGAGTGCGGCGGCATCGACTGCAACGGCATCTCAGTATGATATTTTTAGTGATCCAAATGCATCGATTGAGCAGGTGACGCAAGCGGCACGTGAAGTAGTCAATCAATATACACAAACAGACTTGTCATCTTGGGCTTTGAGCGGGATTCGTTATGTAGACGGTGGGTATCATGTTCAGGCCACTGACCCAAACAGTACGACGTCAGTACGTTACCAATTCCATATGACGCCACACGAAGCAACCGTCACGATGGATTCTTCGTCTAATCCAGGGATGGCTGCTGGAACAATTAATTATTAAACACAAATTTGGTTGCCACTGACCAGACTATATCGGTATGATTACAATAGAAAAACCAAGGGGGGATAAACAAACATGGCAAATGCAAATGATATTATCATTGCGACGACAGAAAATATTGCGGGTTATGAAGTGGTGGAAACACTAGGTGAGGTCTTCGGACTAACGACACGCTCAAAGAACGTTGTTGCAGATATTGGGGCTGGTTTGAAGACCATCGTGGGTGGTGAAATTAAAGCCTATACGTCATTGCTTGAAGAGACACGTAATTCATCTTTGGAGCGGTTGCGTGATAACGCAGCTAAAATGGGTGCAGATGCAGTGATTATGATGCGTTTTGATTCAGGATCAATGGGTGCTGATATGAACATGGTGGCTGCTTACGGTACGGCTGTTAAATTGCAAAAGAAATAGTTAATGAACGTCCGAATGCTAATTGCACTTCGGACGTTTTTTGTGCGCAAAAAGGTGCTATTATGAGTAAAAGATTAGGAACGGTGGGGATAGTATGGAAACTGTAGCTTACTATAACGGTAAGATATCGGAAATCGATGACATGATGATTCCGATGACTGACCGTGGGTTTACGTTTGGTGATGGTGTTTACGATGCGACCATGGCGCGTAATCAAAAGATTTTTGCGTTAGATGAGCACTTAGAGCGTTTTTGGCGGAGTATGGCTGCAGTGCTGATAACGCCTGACTTCACACGTGAAGAGTTAACCAACATTTTGAATGATTTACTCACCAACGTGACTGGGGAAGCTTATATGATTTATTGGCAGGTAACCCGAGGAACGGGGCGACGTAGCCATAGTTTCCCGCTAGATGCGACGCCTAATTTGGCAGTGATGATAACACCTATGTCGTTAGATCGGGGCAAACAAGAACGTCCATATCGTTTACGGACCGAATTGGATATTCGCTCAGGACTAACGCACGTGAAGACGATTAACTTACTGCCAAATGTGCTTGCCGCGCAACGTGCGATGCAAGAATCAGTTGATGAAACTGTTTTTTACCGGATGACTGAGAACGGTGACACACGAGTGACTGAAGGATCTAAAACGAATGTCCATATGATTAAGGCAGGCAAGCTAATTACGGCGCCGACGGATAAGTTGATTTTACCGGGCATTGCTCGGCAACATTTATTGCAGGTCGCCCGTTCATTGGGGATGCCGGTTGAGGAACGTGCCTTCACGGTGGCGGAGTTAAAAACGGCTGATGAGGTGTTCATCACGAGTTCAACGATGATGGCTGGTCGGGTTGTCTCTATCGACGGTGAGTCAGTTGGGCAGCGTGATGAAGCGCATTTTATTCCACTCCGAACAAAACTGGTAGATGAATGGTATGCCGAAACGGAATGAATTCACACAAGTGTCATACATGAAATATCGTTAAATGGTATGCTAGAAAGGTAACAGATATACATTTCCAACCCAAAGGAGACCCATATGCCGAGAAGACTGAGTCAACAGGGCTGGTTTCGAGTAGTCATGCTTGTGATTGCGCTCGAAATTATTGCACTATCTATTAACTTTTTCTATGCCCCGATTAACGTTGCTGCTGGTGGCGCAACCGGGGTCGCCATTTTGCTGGATGCTGCGTTTGGTATTAACCGAGCGCTAACGGTGTTGATCATTAATATTGCCATGATTATTTTAGCTGCTATTTTCTTAGATAAAAGTACAGTGCGAAATATTGCGTTTGGTAGTTTTTTATTACCAGTATTAATGTACATAACACCTAGTCATCGGCTTGTTGAAGATGCGGTCTTAGCTGTCATTATTGGTGGCGCTGTTTTTGCATCGGGCATCGCCATTCTATACAGGCTTGAAGCGTCAAGTGGTGGCACAACGGTACCACCAATGATTTTGAAAAAGTATTTTAAAATTAATTCTGCCTTGTCATTGTTAGCCATTGATATGGTGGTGACTTTGTTTAATTTGTTAGTTTCAGGCACCAATGCATTCTTTTTGGCTGCTTTTTCATTAGTCATTACGTCGATTGTGATGCGTTATATTGAAACTGGACTTGATTTAAAGCACCAGGTAACGATTATGAGTAATGAACGTTTGGCTGACATTCAAACGATGTTGCTACAAGAAGATCAGAGTTTAACCGTCTTTGATGTGCGTGGTGGCTACACTGATAACAATAAAGAAATGCTCATGGTTATGGTGGATAACGCTAATTACGGTCGTATGTTGCGTCGCGTGCACGATATTGACCAGAATGCGTTTATTGTGACGACCAATGTACACGAGGTTCATGGTGGCACATTTGGTATTTAATCATAACTAACCAAAAAGCAGCGCAAATTGATGCGCTGCTTTTTTGATTATTCTGATTTTGTACTACGGGTAATGTTAGCATCTTGCACGCCAAGTACGCTCAAGATAAAGGCGACGATTGGGACACCAATAATCAAGCCCCAGGCGCCAAGCAGATGCTCCATCACGATGATTGTTGCAAATGTGAAGAACACTGGTAACTCTGTTCGGCTAGCCATCAAACGTGGGTGTAAGAAATAAGATTCAAACATGTGAATAACAGCAATTAGAATCCAGACCTCAATCATGCCGACCCAGCCGAGAGCTGCGAAAGCCATAACGCTGAGTGGTAGTAGTGAGATAATCACACCGGCAATTGGAATTAAGCCTAGGATGAAAATCATCAACCCCATGACCAAGACACTTGGCACGCCCAGAATACTCAAACCGATCATCATTAAGATTGTGTTGATGAAGGCAATTAGTAATTGGACCTCGATGACGCTACCTAAAATGAGAACGAACGTGCTACCAAGTTCATAGACATTCTTGAAAAACTTAGGGTAGCTTGAGTGGAGAAATTGTGATCCAAAGACGCGTAGGCGTTGCCAAGTCAACGCGAGCACGAAGCTCAAGAAAATCGATAGAATGATTTGTGAGAATGCGGTCAAGACAGTGCTGATAGTATCCCACCCGCTAGCCAAAAGGGACTTCCAATTTTTTGAAAATTCACTCAGTAGGTCTAGCTTGTGATAGGTTTCATTGAAGTACTGCTTAATGACCGGATACTCTTTGATGAGCTTGTTGACCTCGTTGGGGATGACGGCGAATTGATCGACCAAAGCTGGTACGATGTAGACAAATGCCATCACAACCACGAAGATACTCAATAGGTACACGATCAACACTGAGAATCCGTAGGGGATTTTAGTCCACCGTTGGACATTGTTGGCACCTTTTACAGCGAGGTAGCCAAGAATGGCTGTTAGCAGCAAGATGCTGATGAGGTCATGGACAATAAACAATAAGAGCACGATAAAGGCCAGGGCAATATACCGCTGGACATCATTGCGCAAAATAAACGCTTTGACTTCTTTCATTGTTACTTCCTTTTTGTGGTTTCTACTATTATAGTCATAAATCACAAAAAAAGCGCAACCCATGGTTACGCTTTAAATGTCATTATGATTGCGGTGAAGGCGCACGTGATTAGCGTGATCAAGCAAATCTTGGAGCAATTCCATCATGTGCGGGTCGGTTAAAGCGTACGTGATAGTGCGGCCTTCGCGAGTGGCAGAAATCATTTGATATTCGCGTAAAGCTGACAATTGGTGTGACACCCGGGATTGTTCAGCGTGTAAGGCAGTCATGATTTCAGTGACAGTAGCAGCACCGTTTTCCTGCAATAGGCAAAGAATTTGCAGACGCAAATCATTGGCGAGGAGTTTGGCAATTTTGAGAGCCTCTTGCTCTTTTAAAAATATTTCTTCTGATAATTCCATACTTCATAGTTTACCGCATTCGTTCGTAAAAATGCACACATTAAAAGTAAGCGAAAGAAGCCGTTATGGTGGTTTTTGTTAAATAAACCCGCTATACTACCTTATAGTATGTTGAATTATAGTGAGATGAGGATTGTTTGAGTTATGGATGGCAATAACGAAAAGCTTGTTTTGCTGGAGCACTTGCGCCAGCTGAATGATACGCTTACCCGATTGTCAGCACGGCGCCGACGGCTGCGTGCTGAACGTCGCGTTCGTTTGGGCCAACTCAAGAATACAGTGACGTTTATTCTCTCATTCGTGTTGACGGCGCTTGCAGCTGTTTTGGCATTTTTTGGCTTGCCATTCTTGCCGATTGATAAGATTATAGCCTATGTTGTGGGAACTGCGGTGGCGTTCTTTACGACGCTGTACTTATTGATTTATTACTCAATTTTGAATCGTGATCGTTTTTCACGACAGAAGTGGGTAAAAAAGCGGTTACAACCGGTTAACACGAAAATTTCACGCATGGATACAGAAATTCGGTCATTATTATCAGCGTCATTTTTGGACGCGATACCATTGGATGCACGCTTGATTGATAAGCAATTATTGGCAGAAGCGCACGAGATGGTTGTGGCTGAACCTGAAATTTCATGGGTTGAGATTGAACGTCGCTTGGATACGCAATTGATGTTGCAACGTACACGTCGTCAATCATTGTTTGCGTCAGAGTGGTTCCGATTGTTTGGGGCAAGTTTCCCCGAAAAGCGTGCTTAGTTAATAGGTAGAATTGGTTAAAAGGGAAGATATTAAGTATGAAAATTGTTGTGATTGGAGGGGCGCACGCTGGCTTATCGGCCGTCAATGCGTTCCGTCAAGTGAATGAAACAGATGAAGTTGTCATCTTAGAAAAGAATTTACGCGAACGACCATTTATTTCGGCGGGTATCAAGTTGGCGTTGAATGGACGCGTGACAAGTGCTGAACAAGTAAATTTCGAGCATTTTGAGGGTCAACCCAATACAACGTATCGCTCAGGCGTTTTGGTTGAACGAGTTGATGCTGCAGCCAAGAAGGTTTATGCCCGTACCATTGATAACGGATCGATTATCGAGGAATCATATGATAAGTTGATTTATGCCTTGGGATCATCAGCACGCGTACCATCATTTGTGGGGGCTGATTTGGACCGGGTTGTCTTCGTGAAGGACGAGCAAGATGCTGTGGACATCAATAAGTTTGCTAAGGGCTTCCGCAAGCGGGCCCTGGTTTACGGTGGTGGACCAGTTTCAACTGAATTGGCGGCCGCTTTGGCGCATTCAGGTGTTCATGTCACATTTGTGACCCGTTCAAAGCGTTTGATGACGCGCTATTTTGACCAAGCCATTCAAGAAGATTTGGAAAAGACGTTGACTGATAACAAGGTCGTCTTGCGTAAGGGCCAAGAAGTGGTTTCAGTTGATAATCAAGGGAAGAAGATTGAAGTTAACTTTAACAATGGCACGTCAGAAGTGTTCGACTTCATGGCCATTGCAGCCGGGTTGCAGCCTAACACGATGTTGTTAGCTGGTCAGGTTGATATGCGTGAAAACGGCGCGATTGTAGTCGACGACACGATGAAGTCATCAAACCCTGATATTTACGCTATCGGCGATTCAGCTGTGGTTGATGGTAAGTTTGATCAATACTTCCCGTTGATGTCCGCTGCGTTGAAGATGGGCCGCGTGGCAGGTTATGCGGTGGCAGGTTTGGATGTTAAAATTCAACCAATTTTGCGTACGATTGGATTCTCGATTTTTGATCGTTTCTTCTATAAGACGGGATTGACTGTTGAAGCAGCGAAGGAACGTATTGGTGACCACATCGAGCGTCCCGATATTCACACGCCCGCCACGATTCATGCCTTGGGTGAACAAACGGACATTGTGGCATCGTTGATTTATGACTATGAGTCAGGCATCGTGTATGGCGCACAAATTTCAACGAACGCACCAGCGGCAGCTGAAGTGATTACGACATTGTCACACGCCGTTTCTTCAGGGTTAACGGTTACAGAATTAGCATTCCTGGACACGTACTTCGAATCAGAAATCAATTTGCCATACTCAGTGGCAAACCGATTGGGCGAGATGGGTGTAATCGCTGAAGCCAAGCGTGCGGCCGGTAAAGCGATCGATCGTAACACCGTTGATGGTGACGATAACTTGAATGGATTTCAGTAAAGTGAACTTTAAATAGTATTAACGATAAAAAGCTATCTCGTGTTGTATTTACGCGAGATAGCTTTTTTGTCATT
>NZ_KQ970392.1:278183-284631 GCF_001579105.1 Weissella sp. DD23
AAACTGTAAAGAAAAAATTGTGACGAAAATACGCCATTTAACCAATGGATAATTTAAAAGTAAAACGTTTTTACTAAAAACGTTTTATTGTTTTTAGACGTTATTGTTCGTTTATTGGGGCTATAATAGGTCTAAAATATAGTAAAACGTTTAACTTTTCAGGGTGTAAACGAACGAAATTCACACTTTATTCATTGTTTTTATTAAAAGAACCTTATATACTAATCACAGCAAGTTAGGTTAACAGTTAAACGTTTTGTTAACCAAGCGATTAAACTAGGAACATACAGTTTGTTACTTTGGAGGATATGAGAAATGGTTTCACGTCGTAATTTGATTATTGGTGGTGTCGTTGTTGTTGCTGCTGTGGGTATTGGGGCCGCAGTCGCCGGAAACAACGGATCAGATTCAAACAAGAAGAATTTCTCAGTAGCGATGGTTACTGACGTTGGTGGTGTCGACGATAAGTCATTTAACGAGTCAG
This sequence comes from Weissella sp. DD23, assembly GCF_001579105.1. Classification (NCBI taxonomy): domain Bacteria; kingdom Bacillati; phylum Bacillota; class Bacilli; order Lactobacillales; family Lactobacillaceae; genus Weissella; species Weissella sp. DD23. The sequence continues at coordinate 278,668 of NZ_KQ970392.1, forward strand.
CTTGGAATGGTGTGAAAGCTTGGGGAAAGTCACACGATTTGAAGAAGGGCGCAAATGGTTATGACTACTTTGCTTCAAAGACAAATGCTGATTTTGCAACGAACTTCCAACAAGGTGTATCAGCAAAGTACAGCATGTTGATTGGTGTGGGTTACGCGACGAATGATGCGTTGGTTGCATCAGCTAAGCAAAACCCAAAGACTGACTACGTGTTGGTCGACGATGTAGCATCAAAGCAATATAAGAACATCGCTTCATTGACGTTTAAGCAACAAGAAGCGTCATACCTAGCTGGTGTTGCTGCAGCAACGAAGGCTAAGGAGTTGGGTGACAGCAAGGTTGGGTTCATCGGTGGAATGAATTCAGCAGTCATTCAATCATTTGAGGCGGGTTACATCGCCGGTGTAAAGTCAGTTGACCCAAATATGAAGGTTGATGCCCAATTTGCGGAGTCATTTACTGATACGGCGAAGGCTAAGACAATCGCCAGCGCTATTTACACGTCAGGTGCGCACGTTATCTTCCAAGCTGCTGGTCCTGCGGGTAACGCGGTATTTACAGCTGCCAAGGACATTAATACGGGCTTGAATGCTGGTTCAAAGGACAAGGCTTGGGTCATTGGTGTTGATATGGATCAAAACGACCAAGGAAACTACAAGACAAAGGATGGCAAGAGCGACAACTTCACGTTGACGTCAGCAATTAAGGAAATTGCTAGCTCAATCGAAAAGGTTGCTAACCAATCAATGGACGGTAAGTTCCCTGGTGGTAAGACAACGACTTACGGTTTGAAGGATGGCGGTGTTGCAATCACAAAGAAGAACTTGGATGCTGAAGAGAAGTCTGCGGTTGAGAAGGCTGAAAAGGCAATTAAGTCTGGCGATGTGACTGTGCCAAGCACGATGAAGTAAAACGTTTAAAAAACGAACTTAAAACAGGACATTTAATTGAATGTCCTGTTTTTATGTATTGAAAAATTCTAGTTAATCGATTTTTGTATTACAACCATGTTAATAGACGAATAATAACGATTGCATAGACTAGAAAATTTAGTAAAAAGTAGGTAAAATATACCTATTACGTCATAGTCTTGATGAAGATGTGACGAGAAAAATGTCTGGGAGAAATGTGCTATGGCAGATCAGCCAATCGTGCTAGAAATGCGCGACATTGTGAAGCAATTTGGTGAATTCCGTGCGAATGATCAAATTAATTTGCAAGTGAAGCGAGGCCAAATTCATGCCTTGTTAGGGGAAAACGGAGCTGGAAAGTCAACGCTGATGAATCAATTGTCAGGGTTGCTACAACCGACTGCCGGCGATATTTTGATTAATGGTCAAAAGGTTATTGTTGATAGCCCTTCAAAAGCCGCTGAATTAGGAATTGGAATGGTGCACCAACACTTTATGTTGATTGATGCATTTACAGTTACAGAAAACATTATTTTGGGATCAGAACCCGTTAATGGGCTGAAGTTAAATACGAAAGCTGCCGCGACTGAAATTAAAAAGTTATCTGAACAATATGGGCTGGATGTTGATCCGAACGCCTTGGCAGGGGACATTTCGGTCGGTATGCAACAACGTGTAGAAATTTTGAAGACGTTGTACCGTGGCGCTGATATTTTGATTTTTGATGAGCCCACAGCCGTGTTGACGCCACAAGAAATTGATGAGTTGATGACAATTTTGAAGGGCTTGGCCGCTGAAGGTAAGTCAGTCATTTTGATTACGCACAAGCTTGATGAAATCAAGGCGGTGGCTGACCAAGTGACGGTTATTCGTCGGGGAAAGTCAATTGACTCATTCCCTGTTGCCGGTGTGTCATCACAAGAACTGGCTGATATCATGGTTGGTCGCTCAGTATCACTCTTCTCAACTGAAAAGGAGCCTGCTCACCCAACTGACACGATTTTGTCCGTGTCGGATTTGACGGTTAAGGACGCTCGTGGTGTTGAAGTTGTGAAAAACTTGAGTTTGGATTTCCGAGCTGGTGAAGTTGTGGGTATCGCGGGTATTGATGGTAACGGACAATCAGAATTTATTTCTGCTTTGACCGGATTGATGCCATCAGCATCGGGTAAGGTGACACTTAAGGGTAAGAATATTACCAATAAGAAGCCTCGCCAAATCACTGAAAGTGGTGTCGGCCACATTCCAGAAGACCGTCACCGTTTTGGGTTGGAATTGGATATGACGTTGGCTGAGAACATTGCCCTACAAACGTATTACAAGGCACCGATGTCGAAGGCGGGTGTGTTGGATTATGACAAAATCAACGCGCATGCTCGTGAGTTGATTGAAAAGTTTGACGTTCGTACGGTGAACGAATTAGTACCGGCTAGTGCTTTGTCTGGTGGTAACCAACAAAAGGCCATTATCGCGCGTGAGTTGGATCGTGATGCTGACTTCGTAATCGCAGCTCAGCCAACACGTGGTTTGGACGTTGGTGCAATTGAATATATTCACCAGCAACTCATTAATCAACGTGATGCTGGTAAAGCTGTCATGTTGGTTAGCTTTGAATTGGACGAAATTTTGAATGTCGCTGACCGCATCGCCGTTATTTCACATGGTGAGATTACAGGTGTCGTTGACGCAAATGAAACGTCAAAGAATGAGCTTGGATTGTTGATGGCAGGAATGTCATTGGCTGAAGCGCGTGCGCAATTAGCGGGGGAGTAGACTGGTGAATAAAATTAATTCATACGGTACAGGTCTCGTTGCAGGCCTGGCTGTCTTCTTTGGTTTGATGGTCGGTGCGATCATCATGTTGGTCTCTGGTTTTAATCCAGTGACTGGTTATGTGAGCTTGGTGCAATCAGCGCTCGGGTCATCATTGAATATCGGTGAAGTGTTGCGATCGATGACGCCGCTGATTCTAACGGCGGCCGGTTTCTTGGTTGCACAATCAGCCGGTTTCTTCAACATCGGACTTGCTGGTCAAGTTTGGGTTGGTTGGATTGCATCAACGTGGTTTGTGTTGGTTAACCAATCAATGACACCATGGCTGTCAATTCCGTTGGCAGTTATCATCGGGGCGCTCGCTGGTGCTTTGATGGGTGCCTTGCCAGGTTGGCTGCGAGCTCAGTTTGGTGCATCAGAAGTTATTACAACAATCATGTTGAACTACATTGCCTTATATGGTGGAAATGCCTTTGTGCAAGGGTTACCTAAGAAGTTGATGACGACAACTGATATGACGGTTACGTTGCCAACGGAGGATTCGCTACGTTGGGATTTGCTTGCGAACTTAACGGGTGGGTCTCGTTTGAACATTGGGTTTATCATTGCGATTGTGGCGCTGGTAGCCATTTGGTTCATTATGAAGCGGACAACGCTTGGTTTTGAAATCCGTGCAGTTGGGTTGAACCCCGATGCTGCTCGTTATGCGGGTATGTCAGCAAAGCGCACGGCAGTTACAGCCATGACGATTTCTGGCTTGTTAGCTGGGTTGGCTGGTGCAACTGAAGGTTTGGGAACGTACTTGAACATCTTCTCGCAAACTGGTGCACCACAAGTTGGATACGATGGTATGGCGGTTGCCTTGTTGGCATCAGGTTCGTTCTTGGGTATCTTCTTCGCTGCTTTGTTGTTCTCTATTTTGTCTGTTGGTGGATTAGGAATGCCATTGGCTTCAGGTGTCCCAACTGAATTGGTTTCTGTTGTGACAGCGTCAATTATCTTCTTTATCGGTGCGAACTACTTGATTCGTTTGATTTTGGTTAAGATCGATGAAGACGATGCAAAACAAAAAGCCAAGAAGTTGGCCGGCCCTCAGAAAAAGGGTCGTAACGACAAGAAGGTAGAGAAGGAGGCAGAGTAACCATGAGTTTGGAAACGATCTTGCAATTGGTGATTTCAAGTACGTTGGTTTACTCAGCGCCTTTGATTTTCACTGCATTAGGGGGTACGTTCTCAGAACGTGCTGGAGTTGTTAACGTTGGGCTAGAAGGAACCATGATTATGGGAGCTTTCGCCGGCGTTGTCTTTAATTTAACATTTGCAAGCCAATTTGGGGCTTTGACGCCATGGCTTGGTTTGATTGCTGGTGCAGTCATTGGTCTGATTTTCTCATTGCTACACGCGGTCGCAACGGTGACTTTGCGCGCTGACCACATTGTGTCAGGTACAGTGATGAATTTGATGGCCCCAGCCTTGGGTGTTTACTTGATTAAGTTGATGTACGGTAAGGGTCAAACATCAATGATTGCAGAAAACTTTGGTTACTGGAATGTACCTGGTTTGGCAAAGATTCCATTTATCGGCACAATCTTCTTCACGAAGACTTCTGCCACAGCGTGGGTTGCGATTATCGTAGCTTTTGTAGCTTCATGGGTATTGTTTAAGACCCGTTTTGGGTTGCGCTTGCGTTCAGTTGGTGAAAACCCACAAGCTGCAGATACGCTTGGCTTGAATGTTTATGCTTTGCGTTATACCGGTGTGCTGATTTCAGGTGTCCTTGGTGGAATTGGTGGGGCGTTGTTCGCCCAATCAATCGCGGGTAACTTTTCAGCATCAACGATTGTTGGACAAGGATTTATGTCAATGGCGGCCATGATTTTTGGTCGCTGGAATCCAGTTGGTGCCATGGCAGCTGCGTTGTTCTTCGGCTTCTCACAATCAATGGCAATCGTCGGTGCACAATTGCCACTATTGAACCAAGTGCCAGCAGTTTACCTACAAGTTGCGCCATACGTCTTCACGGTTTTGATTTTGGTTGTCTTCTTCGCCAAGTCAAAGGCCCCAGCGGCAGACGGTGTGAACTATATTAAGTCAGTCTAATGACAATAAAAAGCGATGCGACATTCGAATGTCTGCATCGCTTTTTTCTGTTGTTTGATTAGACCAAGGCAGTTACCACTTCTTCAAGGTGAATGCCATGTGACCCTTTCAGAAGGACGGCATCATCAGCCGTTAAATCAGCTTGAAGATCAGCAATCAGGGTTGCCTTGTCATCCTTGCTATAGCGTTTAACGGTACCAGCTGGGTAATTAACGCTCAAGACATCTTCGAGGCTCGCCATGATGTCACCCACGAGGTACACGTGTTGAATCGTGGCCGGATCAAGCTTTTCAGCAAGACTAGCGTGCAAGGCTGGGCCAGCTTCACCAAGTTCGAGCATATCACCCAAAACAGCAATACGTCGACCTGTGACAGGTGTCTCGGCAAAGAAGTGCAAGACCTCCTTGGCAGCGGTTGGATTTGAGTTGTAAACATCAGACAAAATCTTACCACCAAAATTACCAGCTAACCATTCAGTGCGGTTTTCAGTGATGGGGGCTTCTGCAAGTGCTTGTGCAATCTTGTCGTCTGAAATCCCCAACAAGATGCCGACTGAAATGGCGGCCAAGGCGTTAGAAACGTTGTAGCGACCCGTCAATGGAATGTGGTAAGTCATCGCTGATTTATCCGTTTGGAAGGTGGCACCGACGGGATTCATAGCAATTGTTGACGCATACAAATCATTATCAGGATTAAGGCCAAAAGTTGCAGTATGCAAGAATGCGTGTTGACCAGCGCGTTCGCGGAGTAATGGTTCGTCGCCGTTGTACACGAGGACGCCGTTCGGTTGCAGGCCGGCAATGATTTCCATCTTACCGTCGGCGATGCGTTCGCGAGTTTTGAAGAATTCAATGTGGGCTTCACCAATCATCGTTAAGACAGCGATGTCGGGGTGAACCATTTCAGATAGGAAGGTTAGGTCACCAGGACGATCCATACCGAATTCGATGACTAACAATTCGGTATCCGCAGGCATCGATAGGATGGTCGTTGGGACGCCAATTTCGTTATTGAAGTTGGCTGGTGTTTTGACAGTTTTGAATGTTGAAGCACCAATTGCGGCAACGAAATCTTTTGTCGTTGTCTTACCGTTTGAACCTGAAATCGCAACAACTTTTGGTTGAACTTGCTTCAAGTAGTAGACGGCTAATTGTTGGAAGGCCACGAGCGTATCGGCAAC
>NZ_KQ970392.1:284790-287943 GCF_001579105.1 Weissella sp. DD23
AGACGGCTAATTGTTGGAAGGCCACGAGCGTATCGGCAACAACCAATGTTGGCACGTCAGTTGGTACATTAGGGTGGTCAGCTTGCCATAAGGTAACTGTGGCACCATTAGCAACAGCGCTAGCAACGTAATCGTGACCATCATTTGCAGCAACAAGGGGGACGAATAAACTACCGGCTTCAGCTTTACGTGAATCGAATGTGGTGCTGGTAACAGCGACATCGGCCGCGTTGATAATTTCCGCGTTGATGGCCGTTGCCATTTCTTGCAATGTCAGTTTCATAGGTAATAATGTCCTTTATTTTTTGTCACCCCTATTTTACGCTGGAAAGCAAACTGGGGTCAATTTAAGGCGGATTTTGTTGTATACTATTAAAGATACATATTTAAGAATTAAAGCGAGTATGCGCAAGTAAAATAAGAGGTGGAAAATCATGGCCAAGGAAATCGGCGTTGATTTAGGAACGGCAAATGTCCTAATTTATGTTGAGGGTGAAGGAATCGTCCTTAACGAACCTTCTGTTGTCGCAATTGATACCAAAACAGATAAGGTTTTGGCTGTGGGAACTGAAGCCTACCAAATGGTTGGTCGTACGCCAGGTAACATTCGCGCAGTTCGTCCATTGAAGGATGGTGTTATTTCAGACTTCGATATGACGGAAGCGATGTTGTCATACTTTATGTCAAAGTTGAACGCAAAGGGCATCATGTCACGACCAAACATTATGGTGTGCGCCCCAACGAATATCACAGAAATTGAACGTAAGGCGATTATCGGGGCTGCCGAAAAGTCTGGTGGTGGTAAGGTCTACCTAGAGTACGAGCCAAAGGTTGCGGCGGTTGGTGCTGGTTTGGATATCTTCTCACCAATTGCGTCAATGGTTATCGACATGGGTGGTGGTACGTCTGATATTGCCGTGTTGTCACTTGGCGATATTGTGGCATCTGAATCAATTCGAGTTGCCGGTGATAAGATGAACGCAGATATTGCCAACATGGTTAAGCGTGACCACGGTTTGCAAATCGGTGAGCGTACAGCTGAAACAATTAAGATTAAGATTGGAACGGCAACACCATTAGACGAGCCAGAAGAGATGGAAGTCCGTGGACGTGATAACTTCTCAGGTATGCCACGTACAATTACGTTGAATGCTAATGAAGTTGAGGCGGCGATGCACGATGCATTGGCGCAAATCGTCGATGCGGCGCACCAAGTATTGGCCCGCATTCAACCAGAATTAGCTTCTGATATCATTGATCGTGGTATCGTGCTAACTGGTGGTGGTGCCCTACTACGCGGGATGGATAAGTTGATTTCAGATCACTTAGGTGTGCCCGTTATGATTTCAGAAAGCCCATTGGATAATGTTGCCAAGGGTGCTGGAAAGTTGCTAGAACACATGCACGGATCACAAGGGAAGTAATTATGTCACGGAATAATAAGCCAGTTTCAGTAGAAATTAACGATATGGGAGATAACCTCTCAGAAGTAAAGATTAACAAGGTTCGTTTGGGAACGATTGATGAATCAACGACACCATTGACGGTGCGTTTTTCTGATAACCGTTCAGTAACGGCTAAGGACTTTGATGATGCAATGGAAATGTTGATTGCAGAATTCAATTTGCACCACTAATTGCAGGTTAAGAGGTAAAACATGATCAAACGCTTTTTTGCACACGAAGGTGAGGTCGATTGGTCGATCATCTTCGTTGTCATGATGCTAGCGTTGATTGGTTTGGCATCCTTATATGTGGCGGGAACACACGATACAGTTGGTGTGAACGTGACGCGAATGGTAATTATGCAGGCGGCCTACTATTTTGCAGGTATTGTAGTCGTCATGATTATTATGCGCTTTGACTCGGAACAGCTATGGCGAGTAGCACCTTACATCTTTGGATTTGGTGTTTTCTTGATGTTGGCCGTGTTGGTGTTTTATTCACGTGCGTATTATGCAAGGACTGGTGGTATGTGGTTCGCCTTTGGACCGTTAACTTTTCAACCAGCTGAATTTATGAAGCCGGCCTTCATCGTGATGTTGGCCCGCGCTATTTCGCAACACAATCTAAACAATCCAGTTCACGATTGGCGTTCAGATAAGATGTTGCTGTTAAAAATCATTGCTTGGTCGGCACCGGTTGTTGTTTTGGTGCTTGCCCAACACGACTTTGGAACCATGATGGTGTTCTTGGCAATCGTTTTTGGTATGACGCTTGTATCTGGTTTGAGTTGGAAAATCCTTGGACCAATTATGGGGGTTGCCGGGGCACTGGGAACGACAGCAATTCTGTTCGTTACCCAAACCTGGGGACGCCATATTCTGGAAAAGGTGGGATTTGAAGCTTACCAGTTTGCGCGTGTCGATGCTTGGTTGAAGCCATCTGGTGATACATCAAACAGTGCGTACCAGTTGTGGCAATCAATGAAAGCAATTGGTTCGGGTGGTTTGAGTGGTACAGGTTTCAACGTATCACACGTGGCTGTGCCAGTGCGTGAATCTGATATGATTTTCTCGGTTATTGGAGAAAACTTCGGTTTCGTAGGTAGTATCTTGTTATTGATTTTGTACTTCTTGTTGATTTACCAAATCTTCCAAGTTGTTTACGATACGTCAAATCAATTCTATGCTTATATTGCAGCTGGCGTTGTGATGATGCTACTCTTCCACATTTTCGAAAATATTGGGATGAACATTGGATTGGTACCATTGACGGGTATTCCATTGCCATTCATTTCGCAAGGTGGTTCGGCGTTAGTCGGAAATATGATTGGCATCGGTCTGATAATGTCGATGCGCTATCATAACCGGTCATTCTCATTATCAGAACGACAAGGTTTCTCATAGAGTCAATAATAAAGGTCTGGCAATTGCTAGACCTTTTTCTTTATCCGAAATTGTAAAACTATTTTGAGCCGGTGCGAGTGATTTGGCTATGTTATGATATGACTAATAACAATGTGATAAATGAGGTGTGAGATGTTAACAATCGGTTTTATTGGCGCAGGTAATATGGCCAAAGCGATGATGCAAGGCTGGTCAGGCAATGCAGATATTCGTCAAGTAGTTTATTCACCTAATTCCGGTGCCCAAGTGGCTGCGGAATTAGGCTTGGAAGCGAAGCAGTCGGCCTTGGATGTCTGGGCTGAATC
>NZ_KQ970392.1:288408-294953 GCF_001579105.1 Weissella sp. DD23
ACAACCAATTAATGCAAAGTATTGGCTTGCAGGTTTGTCAGTGGAAAAAGACGGTGTCATGTATGAGGCGAAGATAGCGTTTAAAGGTGGTGAACCGGCACGACAAGCGATTGCTGAGCACGGCAATTTGGCCGAAGTGCAAATGCAGTATTGGTTTGACTGGATCTTTCGTGAGTTTTCAGAAAAGCGACCAATGTCGACTTTGAATCGATTCAATGCAGGTGAACTGTCGATTCATGAGGTGTCGCCTCAATTTCGGACGGTCTTAGCAGCGGCAACATATGGGGAGCAGATGACTAATCAGTTATATGCTGCTGGTGAAATGCCAAATTATCATCCGGGTGCATTAGTGCAGGGGTGGGCAGTTGAACAGGCGTTTGAACAACATTTACGGCCGTTGTTGGCGCTACCTGAAGTCGCAGCTGTCTCGTTGGAAGGTGGCGGTATGCGTCGCGTTGAGACAAAGCCGGAGGATCCAGATTGGTTTTGGACGTTCGAAGTTTTTGATAAGACGGATGATGTCGATCCTTATCTAGAAGTACCAATTCATTCGGGGGCCATTGCAACGCATGAATTAATCGATGGGGTAGCGGCAGTGATGTTGCCAGATTTAACGGATGCGGCAATTTGGGTGACGGCTCTGTCACAATTTGAAGATTGTGATCAACTATCGACAATTACAGTACCAGGGCGGGGTGTTTTAGTTATCAATAAAACGGCACGTACATGGGGTGAAAATTAATTTAAAAAAAGGGTTGCCAAGAGATGATTATCCTGGTAATATATATTATGTTGTTGAGGCAACGAAGCGACATAATGGCTCATTGGTCAAGCGGTTAAGACTCCGGTTTTTCACACCGGCATCCAGGGTTCGACTCCCTGATGAGCTATACTGATTAAAAAGGCGATTGCGAAAGCAATCGCCTTTTTTGTACTTTTGGGTATCTATCCCCAAATACCTTTGATACACTGTAAGTGACAAATGATAAGTAGAGGTGAACATAGATGACACGATTGTACGTAACTGACTTAGATCAAACTTTCCTACACGAGGATAAGACGTTTGATGCTGATCGTTTTACGACTATTTTGGATAAGTTGGATGCGCAAGGCGACCAATTTGCCATTGCTACTGGGCGAGAAGCGAAGTGGGTGCGCACAAAGTTTGGGGCTTTAGCTGACCGTGTTCATCTGGTGACCAATAACGGTGCTGCATGGCACGTGCGTGGGACGGAAACGACGACTTTGCGCACGATTGACCCAGCCACACTAACTGAGTTGGAACAAATTTTGGTAGATGTTTCACCAAAGGACGGTATTATTGCCTTTTCTGCGGACAGCATGTACCGCTTAAATGGGTATGGCGAGCTACGTGCTGACTTGCAAGACTATATGACACAGGTCTATGGTCAAATTCATATGGTTGATCACTTGCGCGACATCCCCCAACCATTGGCTAGCGTGACGGCGATTTTTGATGTTGTCCATTCAAATGAGGCGATTGCCCGTATTCAAGCGACAACATTGTCTTTGCACCCAACGACGTCAGGCTATGGGGCGGTTGATATTTTAGCAGCAGGTGTCAATAAAGCGACTAGTCTATCAGCGATGATTGCCGAATTACAATTAGCGCCTGAAGATTTGACGGTCTTTGGGGATGGTATGAATGACTTGGAAATGATGCAGTTGGCGGGCGAAGTGTACATTATGCCGAATTCAGATGAACGTCTCTTTGGCCGCGGCTACCGTGAGGCACTATTTGATAATGAGCATGATGGTGTCTTGGCAACGCTGGAAACAATTATTTAACTGATTATAGGAGCGAGCGCAGGTTCGCTCCTTTTTGCTAAACTTATGCGTAGGGGGATTAGCTGATGATTAATTATGAAAGTTATCCATTGTTAAATGGCACAATTACGCTATTTTATTCACCAATGGGCGTGCAATTTGTCTCGTTGGCCGATGACCCAGTTGCTGAATATCAATCTTGGTATCCAACCGGTCAGCCAACGTCGGCAACCAAGCAGCGCTATGCCAATCTGGTGGCTGCGTATTTAGCAGGACGGGCCTTACCACCATATCAAGTGGATTGGCAATCGCATGGCACCGATTTACAACGGCAAGTTTGGCAATACTTGCAAACTATTCCGACAGGTACGACGATGAGTTATCAAGCGTTGGCCACGGCGATTGGGCGACCTAATGCTGTCCGGGCCATTGCCACAGCGGTTGCGAAAAATCCATTACTGATTTTAGGCGCTTGTCATCGCATCGTCCGTCAAGATGGCACGTTGGGAAATTATCGGGCCGGCGTGACTTGGAAGCAAAACTTACTCGCATTTGAACACCAACTTCAAAATTCTATGTTAGATTAATTTTTGAGTGAGGTGACATGATGAAGCAAACAAAATTTGTGGCAACTGATTTAGATGGTACGCTTTTAAATGATCAGAAACGATTTAATCGGGATTTATTTGCGCAGGTCCTAAAAGCATATGAAGCAACGGGCGGGGAATTCATCGTGGCGAGTGGTCGCGATTTAAAACACGTCCAAATGTTATTTGGTGGTTTCTTAGACCGGGTGAATATTGTGGCGGATAACGGCGCAACAATTCTTTCTGCTGACGGTCAGATTCAAGAACGACACATGATGACGCAAGAACAATTAAGTAGTCTACAACACGAAATCGATCGTATGTCAGTTAAACCGCATGGTGGTATCCTAGTGTTCAGTCCGGATGAGTTATTAGTCGTCCGCGATTATGGGGCCATCCCAAGTGGTTTTTTAACGATGATGGCTAGCTTATATGGGCAGCCACGCTTTGTGGATTCGTTAATGCAAGTCGACGTACCGGTCATGAAGGTGACGGTGTTTTGGACGCTAGCTGAAAGCGAAACATTTGTGACCCAAGTCCGCCAAAATCAGACCGATGTGCATGCAACGACACCCGGAAATGGTGTCGTGGATGTCATGGCGCCAGGTGTTAATAAAGCGGCCAGCCTCCAGCAATTATTGGAGACACTTGGTGGTACGCCATCGGAATTAGCTGTCTTTGGGGATGGTATGAACGATTTAGAAATGCTGGCAATCGCAGGGCAACCAATTATTATGCCTAATGCTGATAAGCGATTATTCGCGTATGATTATGCCATCGCTGTCGCTGACAATAATCACGACGGTGTGTTGCAAACTTGGCAAGAACTAATATGAGTGTAGAAAAATAAGGCTGGGACAGAAGTTTCTGTCTCAGCCTTAAAAGCCTTTTGTCTCACTCTCTATTTTGTTGGCGAATTTGGTCTAGTTGGGCGCGCTTGTCAACGTTGATATAACCCATTAAGCCGTAGAAAAAGAGTTGTTCAAGTTGCTGATCGATTGTTTTGATATCGATTTCACCCTGAGCAAGAGCGATGGTTTTTTGACGATCGTACGACATGAACATATCGATGTATACGCGAATAGCAGCGGTGCTGACGTCAGCATTGAAGAAGCCTTCAGACCGTCCTTGTTCAATAATGGTCGTAAAAAAAGTATCTCGGCGTGTGTCAGCAACTGCCCGAATGTGTGCATCATCTGTCTCAAGCAAGGTAATCATTTCTGGGCCGTATGTGGTGGCGATTTTCTTTTGGGCAGTGGCCGTGAGTGTGGCAAAAGCCTTTATCTTATCTAAAATCGTTAGATCAGGTGAATCTGCAATCGCCATGATACGGTCAAAAAGGTTATTGAGTTCATCGTTAGCAATTTCCCGGACAAGGGTATCCTTACTATCGAAATACTTGTAGAAGGTCACCACTGAAACACCGGCATCAGCTGCGATACTTTTTAAGTCAGTATTGTGAATGCCGTTCTCACGGAACAAAGCCGTAGCGCTCGCGATTAATTGTTGTTTCGTGAGCGCTTTTTTGGTTTCTCGGTTCATGATGTACCTCCTTGATTTAATTTTAATATACCACAAAAAGTTTAATCAGCAAGTGTTATATTAAAGTTTTCTTGACGTGGGTATGGGGTGGCGGTACACTTATATTTAACTTAATGAAAATATGAATATGAAAGGCCGGAGGAAGAACAATGGCATTTTTGGAATTACAAAATATCCGCAAGTCATACTTTTTGGGTAAAGAAGAGTTCCCTGTTTTGAAGGGAATTGACTTGGACTTTGAATTGGGCGAGTTTGTTTCAATTCTTGGTGAATCAGGTGGCGGTAAGTCGACTCTGATGAATATCATTGGTGGTTTGGATCGTGAATTTGAGGGTCAAGTTACCATTGACGGTCAAGTTTTGGACCACAAAAAAGAAAAGCAACTCGATGCTTACCGTCGGGGGACGATTGGTTACATCTACCAAGCCTACAATTTGATTAGTCACTTGACGGTTTTGGAAAATGTATTGGTCTCATTAGAGATGACGACGTTGAGCCAAAAGGAGAAAGTGGCCCGCGCAACTGAACTACTGACAAAGGTTGGTTTGCAAGAACAAATTAAGAAGCACCCTAACCAATTGTCAGGTGGACAAAAGCAACGTGTGGCAATTGCCCGTGCGTTGGCATCAGACCCTAAGGTGATTATTGCTGATGAGCCAACGGGTGCGTTGGACGGTAAAAACACGGCTGAAGTTTTGGAAATCCTAGAAGACATTGCCAAGGATGGTAAGTTGGTTATCGCGGTAACGCACTCACAAGATGTGGCGAACCACGGGACACGAATTGTTCATTTGGCAGATGGTCAAATTGATGACGACCAACGTTTGCGACCAGCATTCGAACTTCCAGCCGATGATACGCGTTTAGCTGACCGACCATTGCCAGCGTCAGCGTCATTCCGCAATGCGTTTAAGCACTTAACGTATAACTTCTGGCGTAATTCGTTGATTATGATTGGAACGGCAATTGGTTTGTTTGCGGTGATGCTGTTTACCGGGTTAGGAAATGGTGTTAAGGCCTACATTAATGACCAGGTCAATTCTTTGGCTAATCCAACGGCGGTAACGGTTGCCCGTCATCAAGGTGATAACGGCGGCGTTGGTCAAACTTCTGGGGCCACAGCCGGCGTTGACATGGATAAGACGACGATTTCAGATGACCAAATCAAGAAGATTAAGGCCAACAAGTACGTGAAGACGTTGCAAAAGGGTTATCAAGCCGGTAACGTGCAAGCAACATTGGATGGTAAGGCTTACTCACTTGGCACAGTGCAAACGTGGTCAGCAACTTATCAAAAGAAGTTGATCAAGGCTGGTCATGTGCCGGGCAAGAACGAAATCTTGGTCGACAAGAAGACGGTTGCGAAGAAGTTCAATACCAAGGATTGGCAATCAGTTGTTGGTAAGACGATGACGGTTAAGTGGATGACAGTTAAGTCAGACGGAATGACACCAGTTGAGATTAACAAGACATTCAAGGTTGCAGGTGTTATCGATGCTGGCCAAGCCGGTACAGCTAACGTGACAACGGCCGGCACCATCGAAGATGCCTACAAGGAAGCTGGTGCGGATACGCGTGCGTTGTTCGTGACGGTTCGTGTGAAGCATACCGATGATGTGAAGGCCTTCCAAAAGGCAGTCAACAAGATGAAGGATGCAGATGGCAAGCGTTTGTACCAAGCGGTAACGGTTGGTTCAATCTTGGATACGATTAACACGATTGTGTCATTGGCAACAAATGTGTTGGCAGCGATTGCGGCCATCTCATTGATTGTGTCAGCCTTGATGATTATTGTGACGATGTTCATGTCCGTTTCAGAACGAACGAAGGAAATTGGTATCTTGCGTGCTTTGGGTGAAAGCAAGAAGGACGTTCGTAACTTGTTCACGTCAGAATCATTGTTGATTGGATTGGCAAGTTTCATTTTGGCAGTGATTTTGGCATTCGGTATTGGGGCTGGGTTGAACAGTGCCCTTTACCAAATCGCGAAGTTTGATATGATTCAAATCTCATTGGGCAATGTCGTGATGACATTGATCTTAGCTTTGGTCATTTCATTCTTGGCAGCTTTGTTGCCAGCTCGTCGTGCAGCAAAGTTGAACCCAATTGATGCTTTGTCAGCAGATTAATAGTTAACTTTAAAAGCCACCATCCCCAGTCGATGTACAGGGGATGGTGGCTTTTAACTGTCACTGGAAAAAGTGACCTAGACCGTGTAAACTTGTAAGCGATAAGAACATGATAGAGACGGCTAATTACCGCCTGTACCAATTTAGTATTTCACTTAAAGGGGAGTTAATCATGAGCACAGTTTTGACCCACGCAACCATCTATACCGGGGAACAAGAAAATCCAGTTATCAAGGATGCTTACATCCGTTTTGATAAGCAAATTGAAGCAATGGGGCCAATGGCTGAATTGGTTTTGACGGCAACGGATGACGTTGTCCGGGCCGATCGTAAAGTTATTGTACCTGGCTTTATTGATGTCCACACGCACGGTGCCTATGGATTTGATACCATGGACGGTGTGACAGAAGATATCGTTAAGATGGTGCATGGGCAAATTTCAGAGGGAATTACGGCTGTTTTCCCAACAACCATGACCCAATCAGTTGAGAATATTTCA
>NZ_KQ970392.1:295002-307465 GCF_001579105.1 Weissella sp. DD23
GTTAATGAGGCGGCTCAACAAGAACCAGCAATTGTTGGTGTGCACTTGGAAGGACCATTCATCAACCCGCACTTTAAGGGGGCTCAACCAGAAGAACACATTATTGCGCCAAGTATTGACTTGGTGAAGCGCTGGCATGAATTGTCAGGTAACCGTGTTCGTTTGATTACGTATGCACCCGAACAAGCAGCGGACGTTCGGGCCTTCGAAGATTATTTGGCAGATAACAACATCATTGGTTCAGTGGGTCACTCAAATGCAACCCGTGATTTCTTACAGCACAATTCAAAGGCGAGCCACATTACCCACCTATATAATGCACAACGGCCAATGTCACACCGTGAACCAGGAGTTACAGGCCACGCGATGTTAGAAGACAACATTCGCACGGAGTTGATTGTCGATGGGTTCCACGTCTATCCAGATATGGTCAACGTCGCTTACAAGCTTAAGACGGCTAACCGGATTGATTTGATTACTGATTCAATGCGTGCCAAGGGACTTGGGGATGGTGAATCAGAATTGGGTGGCCAGAAGGTTTGGGTTAAGGATAAGCAAGCCCGTTTGGCTGACGGAACATTGGCTGGTTCTGTGCTTGAGTTTGATGACGCCTTCCGCAACATCATGGCCTTCACCGGTGCATCGATTGAAGAAGCTATCCAAATGGCCTCAGTTAACCAAGCTGTCGAGTTTGGGCTTGATACAAAGGGAACGTTGCGGATTGGCAAAGACGCTGACTTGAACGTCTTTAGCGCTGATTTGTCAGCGTTGGAAGCAACTTATAGTCTAGGACGTCATTTCTCAAAGGCGGACGCACCGACTGCGGAGGCATAATGTATGGCAGCACCTGTTTACATTCAAATTCATGACGAAATTCATGAAGCTATTGAAGCTGGGCGCTGGGTCCCAGGAGATAAAATCCCGGCTGAACGTGAATTAGCTGAACAATTCGGTGTCTCACGCATGACCTTGCGCCAAGCAGTCATGATGTTAGTCGACGAAGGCATTCTGGAACGACGTGTCGGATCAGGAACCTATGTCGCAGAACGTAAAGTGCAAGAACAGTTGAACGGTGTGACGTCATTTACCGAAATGATGGCGGCGGCCGGTAAGGTTGCCACGTCACGTACGATTTCTTTCCACATTGGGAAAGCATCTAATTCAGAACAAGAACAACTGCAATTAGGTGACGACGATCAAGTGTTACGTATGGAACGTGTGCGTTATGGTAATGACGAACCAATTGCATTTGAAGTTGCTTCAATTCCGGCTAGTCTGGTTGATGGGTTGGCTCGTGAAAGTTTGACCAATTCTTTGTACCGCACATTGTCGGAACAACGGGGCTTACGGATTGGGCATGCACAACAAACCGTGACGGCTGCTGCCGTCACGGAGCGGGTCGCTGAATACCTAGCTATCAAGCGTGGTGACCCAGTTTTGGTCATGCGCCAATTGACATTTGATACAGCTGGTAAGCCGTTTGAATATGTTCGTACCCAATATGTTGGGTCAAGATTTGAGTTCTTTTTGGAAAAATAATCACAAGGAAAACGCCTATATATAGGCGTTTTTTTGAGTTAGAACTAAAATTTGCACAAGCAGTTGAAAGGTGTATAATAAATTTTGGTTTTATAAAAGTTTACTTTTTGTAAGGAGAATTGAGAGATGCATAAGTTAAATCCAACGATTGCATTGGCATTATTTGTCGCAGCGATTCCATCATTATGGGCGGTCGTTGCACCCTTTATTGGCGTAACTGTTGGCGCCGCAACGTTGATTGTTGGGGGCTTCTTTGTAGCCTCTGGTAATGACCCAAAGAACAAGTGGCGTTTGTTGTTTGGTATGTGGCTTGGTATTCCGTGGGGGATGATGGCTGTCACCTTCCCAGGTTTGACGGGCTGGCCCAAGTTGACGTTGTACGTAACGTTGTTCGTACTTGGCGGCCTGGCAGTCTTGATTTCATCAATGCCAGGGATTCGTAACTGGGTTGACACAGCCGCATGGCTAACTGGTTGGGCCATTTCAATCGTTATCTTAAGCTTGAATGGTGGCCCAGCGAAGTTTGGCACGATGCCGTTGCAAATTGCTGGGGCGATGCTTGCGGGTATCTTTATCGTCGGTGTTCTTGGCCGTGTCTTGGTTGACGCGCTCTCAAAGCAAAATTAAAGAGATGAAGTAAGGAAGAACAGCTTGTAACTGTCCTTCCTTTTTGTTAAACTATTGGAAGTGTTGAAAACTGCAGCGGATTGTCCGCAAGCTCGTCAACAATTTACCGACCCGTTTCAATTATGGCGGAGAACACACCAGTACCCGCGCTGCAGCGGTGAAAGTTTGGGTGAATTGCACGAATGTGAGGCAATTCTCTAGAATTCAACAATAATAAAATTCTGGAGGACATTTAATATGTCACGTTATACTGGACCTAAGTTCCGTGTTTCACGTCGTTTGGGTGTTTCTTTGTCAGGTACTGGTAAGGAAATTGCTCGTCGTAACTACGCCCCTGGAGATCACGGTGCCGGCCGTCGTGCAAAGATCTCTGATTACGGTATGCAATTGGCTGAAAAGCAAAAGGTACGTTTCACGTACGGTTTGACTGAGCGCCAATTCCACAACTTGTTTAACAAGGCTGGCAAGATCCGTAAGGGTACTCACGGTGAAAACTTCATCGTATTGTTGGAGCGTCGTTTGGACAACATTGTTTACCGTTTGGGCTTGGCCTCAACGCGTCAACAAGCACGTCAATTGGTTAACCACGGCCACATCTTGGTTGATGGTAAGCGTGTTGACATTCCTTCATACGAAGTTACTGTAGGTCAAGAGATCTCAGTTCGTGAGAAGTCACAAAAGAACGTTTACATCCAAGCTTCATTGGAAGCACAAGCTGGAACGTTGCCATTCGTTGAGTTCAACAAGGACGAGATGAAGGGTTCATTGGTTCGCTTGCCAGAGCGTTCAGAATTGGACCACGATTACAACGAAAACCTTATCGTTGAATACTACAACAAGTTGGGATAATTTTAATTATTTCGGACTTGTTGTTCACAAAGAAGCACAGGACTTATGTCTTGTGCTTTTTTGGTGCAGTCGTAAAGAATCATATAGTGGAAACACTAGCGTACAACGTTGAAATACGTTAAAGTGGTTACTTTATGTGAGGTGTTGAGATGAGTAATTATTATAAAATTGCGATAGCGTTGGCGGTGTCGACCTTCGCAATAGGGACAACCGAATTTGTGCCAGTGGGTATGCTAACTGATATTGCGCAGGACATGCATGTATCAACGGGAATGATTGGTTTACTGGTCACGGGTTACGCGATTGCCCAGGCAATGGGCGCACCTATTGCAACTAGCTTTGTCGGGCGAATTGCAAGACGACAATTGTTTGCTTGGTTGATGATGGCCTTTGCAGTGTTGAATTTGTTATCAGCAATCGCACCAACTTATGGCATTTTGCTGGGGACACGTGCTTTAACGGCTATTGTGCATGGCGTATTTTTTGCTACGGCATCGGTGTATTTGACCAAGCTAGCGCCAGTTGGTAAAAAAGGTGAAGCGGCTTCCTGGCTATTCGGTGGTTTGACGGTAGCAACAGTCTTCGGGGTGCCGTTTGGGACCTATTTGGGTGAAGCGGTTGGTTGGCGTGCCACGTTTGCCGTCGTTGGTTTGTTGGGTGTCTTTGGGTGGCTTGGGGTACTAACACAAGTGCCTAAAACAGCTGCACCGCTAGTGACCGATAATCAATTAGCGGGGATTATTACGGTGATTCGTCATCCGAAAATTTCGTTAACATTATTAATGGCCACACTAGGATTTGGATCATCATTTGTGCTATACACCTATATCCGGCCGTATTTGCAACAGGTGACGGGTGTTAGTACCGCAGGTGTTGTCGGAGTCTTGGTCCTATATGGTGCTTTTGTGACCGTCGGAAACGTGATTGGTGGTCGGTTAGCGAATCGCCAAGCGCTAGGAGTTGTCGCTGGTATTCTGGTTGCGCAAATTGTCGTGCAATTACTACAGCTGCTACTTTTACCACGGCCAGGTTGGTATCTGGTAGGAATTGCGTTACTTGGGCTAGTGGCTTTCATGGGGAATGCTTCGCTACAAAGTCGTATTATTATGACGACGACCGAGTTAGCGCCGGCACATACTGATGTTGCATCTGCATTAAACGTGTCAGCGTTGAATTTTGGCATTGCTGGTGGATCGTTTGTCGGCAATGCGGTGATGAGCTATGCTGGTTTGCAGATGTTGCCATTAGTCGGGGCCGTAATCGGTGGGGTGGCTCTTTTAGTCGTTGTCTTATTACGCCGTATTAACTGATTTCTTTGAAACGGACATTTCGATTTGAAGTGTCCGTTTTTTCTGATATCCAAAAATCTTCGCATATTAGGTCTATACTAAAATTAGATTTTTTGCGGGGGGACAAAATTATGGCAGTAGAACCAGTCAAAGCACAGGACGTTTGGAAGGACGTCGGGAAGAACGTGTCGTTCGTCGTGTTAAAGTTGCGACGAGAGAACTTAGCAAGTGACCAGGCGGCCATTGCAGAATTTGCAGATCGTTCGCAAGCGATTATCCGCTCAATGCACATTCGGGCGGCTGATGACCAATTAAAGGTGTCAATTGGGTTCAGTCGCACGGCATGGGATTATTTATTCCCAAGTGTACCGGTGCCCAAGCAGTTGGAAACTTATACCACATTGCAGGGACCAAAGTACAACATGCCGGCGTCTGAAGGTGATATCTTTTTGCACGTACGCGCCGGTTCTGAGGCGACGGTTTATGAAGTTGTTCGCCAATTGATGGTCTTTTTAGAGCCGATTGCAACGGTAGTTGATGAAACAAAAGGCTTCCGTTACTTTGAAGGGCGTGCCATTATCGGCTTTATTGATGGGACGGAAGCGCCGGGAGAATATGATGCGGCAGACTATGCTTTGGTCGGGGATGAAGACCCGGAGTATGAGAATGGGTCGTATGCTTTTGCGCAAAAGTGGTTACACGATATGGACTTCTGGGGCAAGCTGAAGACTGAGGAACAGGAAAAGGCCGTTGGTCGTCATAAATTTGATGATTTGGAACTTGAAGATGATGAGAAGTTCCATAACGCACACAATGTTGCCGCTAAAGTTGAAATTGATGGTGAGGAACAAAAGATTGTGCGGATGAATGTGCCATTCTCAGATCCAGCCAGCGGCAAAACAGGGACGTACTTTATTGGCTATTCACGATACTGGTCAGTTACCAAAGCGATGTTACAACAGATGGTGGATATGTCTGACTACTTATTAACATTCTCGACTATTCAGTCCGGTCAACTATTCTTCGTGCCATCACGAGATAAGCTGGCTGAGATTGCAGATGGTGAATTATTTTAATTTCTAACGGTTTTGACGCTTGAGTTGGCGGCAAAACCGTTTTTTTTTGTGGATAACTAGCTTACAAAACGTGAATCTCTTTATTTTTGTCGTAGAAATTAAAGGCGAAGCAAGTTTTTGTTCGTATGCAGTCGGTCGCTCTGTGGATAACTTGTTCATAAGTATGTGGACTGATTGTGGATAAGTTGTGGAAAACACGCGTTCATAAACTCATTGTTTTCTCATAATTTAATGTAGTTATTAACAGGTTATCCACAAAGCAGATGTTTATGAAAAATCCACCTGTGGAAATGTGGGAAAGTTAAATACACAATTTAGCCCATTTTGGTGGATAAATGAGGTCGCGTTTGTAAGCGGTTAATGTTGTCACGCCAATAAACCCTAAATGCGATTAAAAAAGGTTAAAGAACCCCAAGTAAACCCTAAAGCCTGTCTTGTTTTTAGAGTTAATGGTCGTTACCGTGATAATCTAGTAGGTAGATAATTCCCGATAGTAAGGAGTTTGGTGAATAGTGGATTCACCAGGGTGATAAAGCATGACACAGATTGGACATATCGTAATTGGCCTTATCGTTGTAGTAGCGGCCATTTACCTGATTATCTTTGTCTCGCAACGATTGACTGCACGTAAAGTTGCCAAATTACTTCGCAAGAAAGAAAAACTCGCTGAAATTCCAATGCGTGATCGACTTGTGAAGGGACGTCAATTAAGTTTGACTGGCCAATCTTTGAAGCAGTTCCAATTGTTGGAAGGCAAATATGGACACCTAGAAACGACTGGGTTTAAGGATATTGAAGAGCAAGCGAATGCGGTTTTGTTTGAATCACAAGGCTTAAACTTTGTGAAGACGGCGCAAGAGCTGAAAGAGTTGCAACAACAAATTCGTGATGCTGAAACGACTATTGAAGTTGTGAAGCAGGGCTTGGCTGACTTAGAAAAGTTAGATGAGGCGCACAAAGCCGCTGTTAAGGAACTAGAAGGCAAGTACCAAGAGTTGCGTAAGACGCTCTTGTCACAGAACTTCAGTTTTGGACCAGCAATTGATAAACTAGAAGAAATTCTGGGATCGCTGGAAGATGATTTTGCAGAGTTTGCCCGTTTGACTGAAGCGGGTGATCACGCAACAGCAGCTGGGATTTATGAGACGTTGGGGATGGAAACTAACCAACTAGAACAACGTATTGAACAGATTCCGGCGTTGTATCAATCATTGGATGATACGATTCCTGGTCAACTGGCAGAATTACAAGATGCCTACGACAAGATGGACGCAGAAGGGTTCCAGTTTGAAACGGATATTGCAGCTGAACTAGCGGATATCGAAGCCCAACGTGTTGCAACGGTTGATGATTTAGCTGAATTAACCTTGAAAAAGGTGAGTGAGTCAATTGCGCAAATGGAAAGCCGTACAGAAGTGTTGTACGAGACTTTCGAAGGTGAAGCTACGGCTGCGCAACAAGTTTGGGAAAATAACGAGCAGTTGACAGCATATGTGGTGCACAATAAGCGTCAAAATCATGATTTATATATCGAACTAGATCGATTGAATCAAGATTTTGTCTTTACAAAGGACGAAGTTGGGCAAGTGCGTAGCTGGGAGATGCAATTATCAAATGTTTCGGTTGGTTTGGAAGAACTAAAGGAATCGATTGCAAAGCATGAGGTTGTCTTTTCAACTTTGGCTGACAAGCAAACGGCACTTCGTGAAGAATTGGAACGTGTTGAGCATGAGCAGGTTGCCATGTGGCAAGACCTTAAGGAATTGCCAGTTGCTGTGCAACAATCACGTAATCGTGTGACGTTGCTTTCCGATAAAATTCGCCAAATCCAACGGTCATTTGAGCGTCAAGGTTTGCCTGGCTTGCCTAAGGATTACATGGACTTTTTCTTTGCGGTGAACGATGAGCTTGGTCGTTTGAAGCAACAACTTGATTTGTCACGTATCAATGTTGATGATGTTTTGCGTCAATTGAGCATTGTCACGGCTGACTTAGATACATTGCAAGAGAATACCGATAATTTAGTTGAAGCGGCGTCAGTTACGGAACGTTTGGTCCGTAAGGCGTTGTCATATCGAGATAACGCAGAAGTTGTGCAAGCGACGCAACAAGCGCGTTACTACTATGAAACAGATTATGATTATGTGCGGGCAATGACGACACTCGGCAGTGTTTTGGATCAGGTTGAACCTGAGACAACGGCACGAATTATCAACGCCTATCGTCAAGAGCAGGCAACATTGCAAGCCGAATTTTCTGAACAAAATTAAAGACATTGTCCAATCTGAGACGCCTTGTTACGCTTGTTAACAAGGCGTCTTTAATTTTGGATAAGTTCCTTTTTTATTGTAAGTACATAGGTAAACGACTAAACTTAAGGCAATAAATAAAGCAGGCTTCGGAGGCAGAAATCATGGAATTTAAGGCAGAACAATTAGCAAGTACGTTAATCATCGGTTCAGACTACGTTGCAGATGTTGCAGGATTTGCAGATAAGGCAGTGAATGCCGGTGTGACGATGATTATTTTAAATGAAACTCGTTTAGAAGGCGTTGAAAAGCAAAACTTAGCGCAATACATTCGTGACATTACGCGTGCCAAGCAAGTTGCCTTCCTGATTGCTGATGATGTGAAGTTGGCTGAAGCGGTCGCTGCAGATGGTGTGTACGTAAGTGATCGTCACCAAGTTGCTGAAGTTTCGGCAGCAGCTGTGGTGGCAGGTTTGTACACCGGTGTGGCAATTAACAACCGGACAGAATTGTTGGAAGATGTGCCAGCCGGTTTGGCCTTTTACAGTGTTAGCCCGGTTTACCCAAGCGCGCACGTTGATGAGACGCAACCAATTGAACACTTGGCCGGTTTTACGACTGTTGTTCAAAACAGCACGTTGCCAGTTGTTGCGATGGGTGGTATTACAGTGGCCCGCTTGAAGGATATTGTGCGTATGGGGGTTCACGGGGCTGCTGCGGTTGATGCCTTTGTGAATGCTGCGGATTTGGACGCCACAGTCAAAGCGTTCAATGATACGTTTGGCGGTATGACGGTCGACCAAGCATTGGGAAACACCCGCTATGGTTTGGCGATTCCTGGTAAGCACACCAACGCTGTCCAAGGCGAATTACACTAACAAATAATACGAATTTAAAATTAGACCACGCTTTGTTCAAAGTTTGGTCTTTTTTTATTGGCATAATGAAAACAAGATAGGGTATCAAATTAATCATATTTGATATGATGTATATGAAATCTACATTTCACGGGGAAAGAAAATATGACACATAAATTTTTGCTTGAATTGGCTAAGATGATGGATGATCATTTTGATACAACATCAATCGAACGCCTGGTTAGCTATGAAACAACGGGGATGACGGAATCATTGAAGCTGGTGACATCGGTTATTGCGCTGACTGAATTGCGCGATCCAAATTGGTTGGAAGAAGCGAAGCCAGAATTGGTTGCCGCTGTTCAAGAGTTGAAAAGCAATCAGTAGAAAAAGATATTGAGACGTAAGACGTTTAAAAGCCGCCAATCCGGGAGATTGGCGGCTTTTTGTGTTGATTAATAATTAATGGGCGACAATAAATAAGAAAATCAAGAAGATAGCTGCCAGTGCGTACATCAGTGGGTGTACCTTACCTGCTCGCTTAGTGGCAATCATCATGATTGGGTACAAGATGAAGCCGAGGGCAATACCATCTGAAATTGAATATGTTAGTGGCATACCAATCACAATCAAGAAAGCCGGTGCAGCGATTGCAAAATCATCCCAATTAATATTACGCAAGTTTTCAGCCATCAACACCCCGACTACAATCAAAGCCGGTGCGGTTACTTGTGAGGTAACAACCGACAAAAGTGGTGAAAATAGTAGGGCAAAAACGAACAGAATACCAGTCGTCACTGACGTCAAACCGGAACGGCCACCAACCGCCATTCCGGCAGAAGACTCAACGTAAGCTGATGTAGGCGACGTTCCCAATACCGCACCAGCTGTCATCCCAATGGCATCGGCCATCAAGGCCTTACCGGCACGAGGCATCTTACCATCCTTCATGAACCCGGCTTGCGTGGCCAGACCAATCATTGTACCGGCGGTGTCAAAGAATGTCACAATCAGGAACGTTAAGACAACGGTAAACAATTGAAATGTATTGATATCTGTAATGTGGTTAATTGACTCACCAAAGGTTGGGGCCAATGATGGGGCTGATGAAATCAAGTGGGATGGCAGATCGATTAAGCCAGAAATAATTCCGACAATTGCCGTAATAACCATCCCAATAAAAATCGCAGCCGGTACGCGCGTGGCAATTAAGATAAAGGTCACGATAATCCCAAAGATTGAGAGTAATGAGGTACCCGATGTTAGGTGCCCCAATGAGACCATTGTTGAGTCATTGGCTACAATCAAGCCAGCGTTAGCTAACCCGATAAAGGCAATGAACAAGCCGATTCCAGCGGCGATGGCGACCTTTAAATCTTGTGGAATCATGTTAATGATAGTTTCACGGATTTTAAAGAACGTGAGCAACAAGAAGATAATAGCAGCGACCAAGACCCCGGCCATTGCTGTTTGCCAAGGAACCTTCATCCCAATGACAACAGAATATGCGAAAAATGCATTAACCCCTAAGCCAGGCGCGATAGCAATTGGATAGCGCGCGACTAGGCCCATGAAAATTGTGGCGATGGCTGTGGCAACACCAGTAGCGGTGAAGACAGCCCCTTTGTCCATACCTGCTGCACCCAAAACGGTTGGGTTAACAAACAAAATGTAGGCCATTGAAACGAAAGTTGTTAAACCGGCAATGATTTCAGTTCGGAAATTAGTCCCGAGCTCATCAAAGCGGAAGTATTTTGCAACAGAATTCATCTGTGCCCCCTTAAATGTAAAAAAATAATAAGTTCTTCCTAACGTTTCATAGTTTAGGGGATTAAGTTTCAAACGTCAACCCAAAAACCGAACAAATTACGTTTCGTAAGTTTTAACATACGTAAAAAACGAACGTTATTTTTCCATTGAGTCATTGTAAGCAAATTTTTTGGCTTCAGTTACGAAAATTGTTAAACTTTAACTAGGTAGCGATATGCCGACAGCAAACAGAGGGGAGCCGACATATGATATATCAAGAAATGTTAACGAAGGTAATTGAAAAATTACAGAGCCAACCCGATTACGGGTTAACGAAAGAACAGGTGGTACAATCCCGCCAAGCAAATGGGGATAACCAGTTTGTTGAACCGCCAAAAGAAGGTTTGATAAAACGGGTGTTACGCAGTCTAAGCGATATTACAACAATTATTTTGATTATCGCTGCCATCATTTCACTAATTACGACGGTCATTCAAGACCATGGCGATTATTTTGAAAGTTTTCTGATTATTGCGATTGTTGTGATCAATTCCGTCTTATCGATTGTGCAAGAGGGCCGGGCTGAAAAAGCGCTTGATTCATTAAAAGGGTTGGAGCGCGAAGAAGCAAAGGTCCGACGTGACGGTGACATACAATTTATTCCGATGACGGATATCGTGGTCGGGGATATTTTGGTACTTGAGAATGGAGTGAAGATTCCAGCGGACGCACGCTTGTTGACGACTGCAGATTTACGGGTGGAAGAATCACCACTGACTGGTGAAAGTCATCCGATTGAGAAGGATGAAGATTTTATCACTGGCGAGGAAGTGCCATTGGGTGATCGTCGGAACATGGTTTACCGTGGCACAACGATTGTGAATGGCCGCGGTGAAGCGTTGGTTGTGGCAACGGGGATGAATACCGAAATGGGTAAAATCGCCAGCTTGCTAGGACGTGAAGAGCGCGAAATGACGCCAATGCAGAAGCGTCTGGCCCAATTAGGCCGTCAATTGACTGTCGTCGCAATTATCGCGGCAATTATTGTGATGATTTTGGGGATTATGCAAGGTGATCCACTGATGGAGCTGTTTATGACAGCTGTATCGCTGGCCGTTGCCGTGGTACCTGAAACCTTGATGGTGATTGTCACAATTACGTTAGCGTTAGGTGTGCAACGGATGGCGGCTCGGCACGCAATTGTGCGTCGACTACCAGCAGTTGAGACGCTGGGTTCGGCGAGTGTGATTGCCTCGGATAAGACGGGAACTTTAACTCAGAATAAAATGAGAGCCCGTCAGGTTTGGGATGCCACGACTGATACAATTATGGCAGTTGATGGGGCTGAGGCATTGCCGGATGCTTTGAAATTCGGGGCATTGTCAACGAACGTTACTGATCAAGACGGCACACTGGCGGGGTTGCCAACTGAGATGGCCTTGGTTGGTGGTATCGGGGGCTATTCAGCATACGAGGCCTTGCAAGCCGAATATCCGAAGGTCTATGAAATTCCATTTAACTCAACGCGTAAGCGCATGACAACCGTTCATCGGGTGGCTGATGGTTATTTGGCGATTACGAAAGGGGCTTTTGATGTGCTGCTCCCCAAGTTGCCACTGGAGTTGCAGGAACGTGCAAAAGCGGTTAATCAAACGTTTGGAGATCAGGCGTTACGTGTGATCACTGTTGCGATTGCAAAGTTATCCACGTTGTCAGCAGAACCAACTGCCGAAGAACTAGAGCAAAACTTGCAACTATTAGGCTTGGTTGGCATTATTGATCCGCCACGTCCCGAATCGGCTCAGGCCGTCGCGGAGGCGCGCGAAGCAGGCATTAAAACGGTCATGATTACCGGGGATCACGTCGCCACAGCGAGTGCAATTGCCAAAGAAATTGGCATTTTGTTGCCAACCGACAAGGCGCTGACCGGGGCTGAATTGCACGATATGTCAGACGCTGAATTGGATGATACTGTGCAAGACTATGCCGTCTACGCCCGTGTGACGCCTGAAGACAAGATTCGCATCGTCAAGGCTTGGCAGAAACGCGGTGATATTGTGGCGATGACCGGTGATGGTGTGAATGATGCACCAGCCTTGAATGCCGCTAACGTCGGGATTGCAATGGGACAAACCGGGACTGATGTTGCCCGTGAAGCGGCTGATATCGTCTTGACTGATGATAATTTCGCAACCATTGTACATGCGGTTGAAGAAGGGCGCGGTATT
>NZ_KQ970392.1:307630-311218 GCF_001579105.1 Weissella sp. DD23
ATATCCGTAAGACAATTAACTTCCTGATGAGTGCCAATATGTCCGAAATTATTGTCATTGTGGTTGCCATGATTTTGGGTTGGGGTAGTCCATTGATGGCCGCCCAGCTATTGTTCATTAATTTGGTGGCCGATGGACTACCAGGCTTTGCGCTTGCTAAGGAACCACCCCATGGTGATGTGATGCGGGATAAGCCAGTTAACCCTCGGGCAAGCGTCTTTGCCCACGGCTTAGGACTTCGCATTGCTTTTAACGCCATTTTGTTTGCGTTGATTACATTAGCAGCGCAGGGATACGGCGTTTACACAGACAATAATTCAGCGGGGCACACCATGGCGTTTATCGTCTTGTCAATTTCATCAATCTTGCACGTCTTTAATATTCGCAGTGATGCTTCGATGTTCCGCGTGAAGTTTTCAGCTAACCGGAGTTTGGTGATGATGGCGCTTCTGTCATTGGTGTTAACTATCTTAGTTGTAACGGTACCCGTGACCCAAGACATCTTCCACTTTATGCCGTTGACGGTTGGTCAATGGCTATTGACGATTATTCTATCGATAATTCCGAATATTATTTGGGAAGTGATTAAGATGAACAATCGTAAAATACAATAACAATCAGGCGATATACTTCGGTATATCGTCTTTTTATTTTAAATAAGTAAGCAGGGTTAATTAAAAAGACGAATAAAAATTATTCAGTGACGACTTATTTAAATAAAAGTCGAACTTTGTGTCGTGAAAGCATTGAAAACAAAAATGTTAGTTGATACAATAGTTTTTGTGATAAAACGTTTTTAAATGTTCGTGTTTTCGCGCATTTAACGCAAAAGGGAGGCCATCATGGCAGGAATCGTAGTAGTTGGTAGTCAATGGGGAGATGAAGGAAAGGGTAAGATCACGAACTTCATCGCACAGGAATCAGACATGGTTGTTCGTTACCAAGGTGGAAACAACGCTGGCCACACGATTTACGTGAATGGACAAAAATTTGAATTATCAGCAATTCCATCAGGAATCTTTAACCCAGCTCGTTTGGCGGTAATTGGTAATGGTTCAGTTGTGAACCCCAAGGCGCTCTTGGAGGAATTACGTGCTATTCAAGATAAAGGTGTTACAACTGACAACCTGCGCATTTCAGACCGCGCGCACGTCATTTTTCCATACCACATTTTGATTGATCAACTAGCCGATGCTAAGAAGGGTGACGGTAAAATTGGTACAACGGGTCGTGGTATTGGGCCAACTTACATGGATAAGGCTGCACGTACAGGAATTCGTGTCGTAGATTTGCTTGATGAAGACGTGCTCCGCGAACGCTTAACAACCGTCTTGGCTGAGAAGAATGAACTTCTTGAGAAGATTTATAACCATGCCCCATTAGATTTGGATGAATTGGTTGCCGAATTCTCGGGTTATGGCGACGCATTACGACCATACATTACAGATACGACGGTTATCGTGAATGAATATTTGGATGCGGATAAGCGAGTGCTTCTTGAAGGGGCGCAAGGCGCAATGCTGGACATT
Organism: Weissella sp. DD23; assembly: GCF_001579105.1. Classification (NCBI taxonomy): domain Bacteria; kingdom Bacillati; phylum Bacillota; class Bacilli; order Lactobacillales; family Lactobacillaceae; genus Weissella; species Weissella sp. DD23. The sequence continues at coordinate 309,160 of NZ_KQ970392.1, forward strand.
GACCACGGGACGTATCCCTATGTAACATCATCATCACCAGTTGGTGGTGGTGCAACGATTGGTGCCGGTATCGGGCCAACTAAGATTGATCGCGTTGTAGGGGTTGCCAAGGCCTACACATCACGCGTTGGGGATGGCCCATTCCCAACGGAACTGTTTGATGAAGTTGGGGCCACAATTCGTGAAGTTGGTCATGAGTATGGTGTTGTGACCAAGCGACCACGTCGAATTGGTTGGTTGGACACGGTGGTACTACGTCACGCGGCCCGCATTGGTGGTTTCACGCACTTGTCTTTGAATTCATTAGACGTTTTGTCAGGCCTGAAGACGCTTAAGATTGCCGTCGCGTACGAATTAGATGGTCAACGCATTGAACATTATCCAGCGAGTTTGGCGGATGTCCGTCGCGTGACGCCAGTTTATGAAGAGCTACCTGGCTGGGATGAAGACATTACACAAGTTAAGACACGTGAAGAGTTGCCAGCAAATGCGGAAGCTTACTTGAAGCGCGTGGAAGAATTGATTGGAGTGCCACTCTATACCTTTGCGGTTGGGCCATCAAACGAACAAACGATTATTCTATTTGATATCTGGAACGAGGGATAAATCATGCCAACAATGACGTTACAACGGACTGTTTTAGGAACTGAAGAAATTGCGGCAATGGTGGAACGCGTCGCCGCTGAAATCAACGCCGCAACGGCAGACGTTGAGCGTCCTGTATTTGTGGGCGTGATGAAAGGTGCATACATCTGGATGGCTGATTTGCTACGAGCAGTTGGTCGCGATGTTGAAACGGACTACATTGATGTGTCGAGTTATGATGGGAATGCATCGACGGGACGTATTACCATCCAGCGTGATTTGAAAGTCGATTTAACTGGTCGCACGGTCGTTATCCTCGATGAAGTAATCGATTCAGGATTAACATTGCGCTATCTGAAACATGATTTCGAAGAGCGTGGGGCCGCACGGGTTCTGATTGCGGTTGCTGTTGATAAGCGTGAAGATGCCTCAGCTGGTGGTGTGACACCAGACTTTATTGGCGCGAAGGTACCTAACGAGTTCCTCGTCGGGTATGGGATGGACTATAACAACCACCACCGTAATCTACCTTACGTTGCGGTGCTTGAAGTCAAAGATTAAGCGACTAAGATTTTAGAGAAGTAAATTAAGTGAAAGAAACCGCGGTATCATGCGGTTTCAAGGGATAACCCTAACTGGTCAGATCGGCTGGTTAGGGTTATTTTGCATTAGCCAGCAATAATTAATGGATTAATGGGAAATGTGGCTATTTTATGTCTATGTTCGTAGTGTTTGTAAACGTTTCGTGAATTTGGTCTCTTATTTTTGTTTATGAACTTTCCTGGATTTACACTGTCCTTGTATTAACGAACTACAGCTATTTTTTGAACGATTTTAGAAAGGAATTTATCATGACGATTAAGAAGACTGCCATCACGTTGCTTTGCCTTGGTGCCTTGGGCGGAACCGCATATGGTGCAATTGAAGCACCGACAGCCAGTGCGCATATGCATTATCCAATGTTGCGACTTTGCCACAAGCAATCATTTAAGACGATTACTAATAAGCACATCAGTATTAAGGTGCCTAAGTATTTAGTGGCAGATTCATCAAAGCCAATTACTTTCGATACGATGACGCAATTACTTAGTTCGTATAAGTTGAAGGGTGTTGGTGCATATACCATTACCGGACTAGGTAAACCACAAACTTTGCATCCACACGGACCGGCTCTCAACATGGATCAACTAAAGAAAGCACCGAAAGTGACATTGCTTGAAAATGGTAAGAAAGTGACCGGTTATACGGCTAACGTCCAAATTAAATCTGCCTTCTATGGCTTTAACCATCTACGTGGCACGCTAAACATTAAGCTTTTCATTCCAATCCAGCAAACGTCGACAGTTACATTTAACGCCGGTGCTGGCTCCTTCGCGGATGGTGTGTCAACCGCAACGGTCGAAGCGCTTAAGAATGAAACATTGGCTACCGAGAGTTTGCCGGTTGCACCAACCCGTGAAGGTTATACCTTCGT
>NZ_KQ970392.1:311428-313548 GCF_001579105.1 Weissella sp. DD23
GTTGGGTGGTCAACGAAGGATAATGGTAATAATTTCGATAAGACAGATGTTACGCAACATGCGATTACTGATAACGTGACCTATTATGCAATCTGGGAAAAGACAACCGGCAACCCTATTCATATTAAGTCAGCGTCTGGCGGGGCCATCAGTATGAGTCAAACACAATTCTCGTTTACTGATACGCTGTATGTACACGTTAATCCAAATAGTGGTCAACATCTAGAAAAGTTGAACTTTACACCAACAAAAGCTGATGGATCAGTACTTACTGAGAATGAGATGCGAGTATTTGGATGGCATCCACAGGATAGTATGGTACAGCCAAAAATCGAATGGATTACAGATACGGAATATAGGGTGACGTTCCCAAACTTTGATGAAAATCGATTTAATAATTTAGTAACTAGTGGGCAAATCCCAGAACATATCGGATTAGCAGTAACACCAACGTTTAACGAACAAAAGGAAACGTACAATGCTCGTATGGCCATGCAATTAGATTATTACAGTATTGATAAGCCGGATGCAAAGCCTGGAGATACTGTGACGGTGACAATTGACCCAAGTAAAATGCCAGCGGCTGATGCTTCTGTATATCCAAATGTTGGAACTTTATCAAGTATGACATTTTCAGCAACTAACACGGATGATGAGGCTATTGTTTACCCAATCGTACGTTTAAATGAAACGACACTGCAATTCACAATGCCGGCTGCGCCTGTTACAATTGGTTGGCAATTGAGCATTTAGTGAAACTAACAGCTACGCAAAATAACCCTAAGACTGGTAAGTCATCTGAAGTGGTTATTGTAACCGTTGGTGGTGAAAGTCGATCAGACATGGCGTCAAGGGTAAATGCTGTTGAAACACAGACAGTTCAAAACGCGCCGGTTGCTAAGCAGGCGGTTTGGGAAACGATCACTGCTGTCGGTGGTGTAATTTTGGGTACAAACAAGCGGTCTGGTAATTTAGAATTGCCGAACACAGGTGTTGATCAAAAGGCTTCATTTGTTCAAACCCTGGTTGGATTGCTATCATTCTTGTTTATCATCGGATTCTTCTTGTTAAAGCGGTCAAAGCGGGAAGAAAAGTAAACGTTTGACCTAATTAAGGAATTTGACCGCAAACAAGTTATTGAATAAGGAAAGTTGCAAGCCGATGAACAGCATTGGGTTGCAACTTTTTTGTCTGAAAAACGCGTGATTGACGTCACACCTGAGGTCTAAATGATTGCAGTGGTGGTGATGGCACGTTTTTCCGGTGTTAAGTCATGCAATCGTGAAATTTGCTTACTTACAATATTTTCTATATACTAATTAAACTATCAAACACGAATGGAGATGATAAAAATGCCAGTATTTGGATCATTATCTGTACGCCGAACGAAAGTTAATTCTCAGTCATAACATCGCAGGCTAGCGTCCGTGCGATGTGTACTCTAAAGTTGGAGCATAAACATGGACAAACAACTACAACCCCACGAATTCGTCGCAATTAAAGAACAAATCATCATCCTGAATAAAGCATTCAATTCAGTTAATGATAAGAATGTAAAAGCTGTTGTTCAGGCTGATGTTGTTGAAACAGTTAAAGGTATTTTGCCAGACAATGAAATTGCAACTGATTTCCTGAATCAATTACCTGAAATTGCAACCTCTAGGCAGCGGGCCGAAAGTGCATTTAAGCAACTGGTGGAATTGGTGACGCCTTTCCCAGAGTTAAGTTCAAACCAACTTGGTAAGCTGTTCAAAAAGGTGAAAAAACTGCCTGAGCCAAAGTGGGAGAACTTAGACCGTCATGAAATGACCTATCTGGGCTGGAATGATAACGGCAGCCAAAAGAAGTACATCGTAGCACCACGCGATGGTAAATTGGTTGGTATCTACGGTGATTTTGATCCGAAGCCATTGAACGGATTGTGTGCAATTTGCCACCAATTAGGGACCGTCTCAATGTTCTTGTCAAAGGTGAAATCACGTGGCGCAGATGGTAATTATACAAAGCGTGGTAATCTAATTTGCCGTGACAGTTCACTTTGCAACGCACAATTGAGCAGTCTTGATCACTTGGCAAGTTTTGTGGAAACAACGTTGGTTAAGTAAACAAATTACTAATGC
>NZ_KQ970392.1:313771-316063 GCF_001579105.1 Weissella sp. DD23
TTTTTTCATTGCTAATCTTCAAGATAGATATCAATTGAAAGCTCGCCGGCCAGAGAATTATTACCAGCACGGGCTTCAGCAGCAATCTTTTTACCGGCGTCCATCAAACGAGCCACGATATGGTTTTGATTCCGTGGCACCCAACCAATGTGATGTTCAGCTGAATCAAGGACCTTGATGGCGTAGTCGTCAAATTGGTTGGCCTTATCACGACGTAAAATCAGTGCGTTTCCTGGTAACCCAGCAGCGCGGTGGTAGGCCTGGTTTTCCTCTGAGAGATAATAATAGCCGCGCACTTGCACATGAGTTAAGTAAATACGTTCACCAAATAGGTCATCAACTAAGTCTGTGAGAGCGGTTGAATTCGTTTTCAATTCAATTGGTAAGGCTGAACCGCTGTTTAACGGATTTAATTCAAATTTTTCAGTCATGCGGTACCCATCCCATTTGCGCTAAATCTGTCAGCAATTGACTACGTTTCGCCATTAGTCGCGTGGTTTGTTGCTGAATACGTAAGACCTGTTCAGTGATGTAGTTCTCGTCCTGCAAGGCGTCGGCCAAATACATTGGAAAACTGGTCATGATGTGATCAATTTCGGCTTGTAAAGTATCAATTTTACTAGCGAGTTGGTCGCCTTGTTCCTGTAGATCTTCGATAGGCATGACAACTTCATGTTGCTCCGCCACTTGGTTATTCAGTTGCACAATTTCTAAGAGAAGCGCCAGCTCTTGCAACTGGCCAGCTTTATAGGCCGTGACGGCAGCTTGAAACCATTCTCTTTCAACTGCTGTTTGGTCGGGATTGAGGTCTGGGTGCAACAGACGGACGAGTTCCCGATAAATCATTTTTAAGCTTTTTGTATCTTCGACGGAAAGTAGCTTGGCATCCCAAATGTGTTGTGCTCGGCGTAATCGGTCGGCCAATTCTTGCCGTTTGACATCAAGCTGACCGTTTAATAAATTAATTTCAATTTCAATGGCTTCCAAATCAGGAGTCTCACCTTGATTAATTGCTTGTAACATTAATTGGCGTCGTTTCTTCAAAAACTGAACCGTCATGTATAGTTCATAAGCCGTTAATTCGTAACGGCCAATGGTTGCCATATAACGTGCCTCAGTGAAGGGGACTTGGGTCGTTTGCAAATCAGATAATCGAGAATAGGCAGTTGCTAAGGTTAATTTTAAATCTTCAATTCTTGTGATGGCCGCTTCATACGCGGGATGTAAGCGAATGTCCATTAACCGACTCCTTTGGCTAGGTAATAGTTATTATTGTACTGCTTTTGATGGTGGACTGTGCAACATTTTGGATGAGTTGTGTTGGGATGCAATATATTGTTTTAAAAGTGGTATATGTAATTTTTTGTCTAATCAGATGTTGCCTGTTTAATGTTTTGAAAATGAGAGTAGAATTAATTATAAATTAACTGAAAGCTAATTATAGGGATGATAAAGCAAAGTGTAATCGATGAATGGAAAAGGGATTTCGATAGACGTAAGCCACGACAGGTAATCAGTAATTTGTTATCAGCACAGACGTTTCAATATCTTAAAAGCAATGATTTTGCAATTGTAATTGGCCTCATTTCAAATCAGTCTATCTCTTCTGAAAGAGCATGGGCATTGCCGTTTTATTTAGCGGAGAGATTGGATCAAGCTCAGCTAACGCCAGAACTCGTTTTGCAACATGCATCTGACTTGGCAGAAATTATTAGGGAAAAGCCAGCCTTGCATCGTTTTCCGGGTCGAATGGCAGACTATTTTATTGCGGCGGCGAATAGATTTGTTGCGTTAGAGTTACCATTGCGGGGGAACTTTACTAACAAAATGTTTAGTGATTTGCAGAATGAATTAATGGGGTTTAATGGCGTTAGTGTCAAAAAGGCCGGCTTGGGTATTTTGATTCAATCCATTGATTTCGGTCAAAAAATCGTGGCACAGGACAGAAGCTCGGCGTTACTTGATGCACATGTCAATCGGTTTTTAGCACAATATACGGCGACTGAAAAAAATACAATCGCAGATGCAACCGAAATTTTCAGGTTAATTAATCCGGCGAATCCGGCGCTCGTATCAACGTGGATTTGGTCGAAGGATAAGTTCGATTAATTTTGTGCAGTAAACAGTTTTTTGATTATCTGGTATGCAGGGGGCAATTATGGACGAAAAAGATCAAACGGAAATTTATGATTTGTATGAAAGTGTGGGATGGATTGCTTATACAAAGAATCCGGATCGTCTGTGGCAAGCTTTCGCAAATTCACAATATATGACTGAGAAAAATAAGCAGGG
>NZ_KQ970392.1:316083-319361 GCF_001579105.1 Weissella sp. DD23
GAAAATGTTGAAGTCAAATGAGGAAATGCGGCAACAGGTGAAATCAGATGTATTAGACGCACACCAAAATACGGATTGGTATAGTAGTTTTGAAAAGTTATTACCTAAAATAACTTATGCGGATGTTCAGTATCCAAATATACAGAGCGTTGCACTTCAAATTGTCAAAGGACCAGTATCGTCATCTACGACTGATGGCAACAATCAGTCACTCTTTAGGTCTGATCTTAAGTTAGTGTTGACTTATGTGCCTGACAGTAATCAACCAGAACAAGTATCGTTTGTTGAGAATATGCCAGATACGAATACAGATATGACGGATGAAATCATTACTTCTCAATTCGTCAGGCAGTTATTAGGCGAATATATTTTTGGTGGCAGAGTGGGGTTTGCCCGTTTGACGAAAGATACCATTACGCTGCGCGGGATTAAACTAGTAAAAAAGTAACTGACCAGGGCTATCTTGGAGAAAAGGCATGTGAAACGATAAATGCAAAGGACCGACTCGCATAGTTATCATGTGCTGGTTGGTCCTTTTATTAAGGATTGTTATGCGGGCGGGAGGTTAACTTAGTCCGGATTTTGCTAGCCAGAGCTAACGGATAAAGTGGTATAACTAATGTACATACTGGAAGTACGAGGAGGATAACTGTGATGAAGGCAGTTGTTTTACATGAAATTGATAATTTGGATTCTTTGACTGATGATGAGGTACCAGCACCAACAATTGGTCGGGATGAATTGCTTGTTCAAGCTCACGCGCAGGCGGTTGATCCAGTGGATTATAAAATCGCGGCGGGCATGCTGGGAAGTGAAACACCACTTATCCTTGGCTCAACGGTGGCCGGAGAAGTGATTGCCGTTGGTGAAGCGGTGACCGATTTCAAAGTTGGTGATCGCATTGCCGCCCAAGTTCGGGGTGGCGCTAACTACGCCGAACAGGTCGCTGTCCCCACACATTTTGCAGCCATCATTCCTGCAAACGTGAGTTACGTTGACGCAGCTTCCGTCGTTTTGGGTGGTCAGACAGCCTTACAAGCCATTAATCGTGGCCTTAACGTATCTGCCGGCCAGAAGGTTTTGATTCATGGTGGTTCTGGGGCGGTGGGTTACGTGGCCGTACAATTGGCCATCGCCGCTGGTGCTGAAGTAGCGACAACCGCTTCTGGTTGGGGCGCTGAAATGTTACGGCAACAGTTCCCAAACGTGCAGGTGTTTGATTATCGGGCAGATGATTTCACGACGAGTTTACACGATTTTGATGGCGTTCTTGATACGGTGGGAGCAGATCAGGTGTTGGCCGATTCATACAAAATTTTGAAGCCAAGTGGTAAGTTGGCATCTGTTGTGGCTCGCCAATCTGATGATTCCCGTTTTGTACGCTTGATTAATAAGCCAGAGGGGGCTAACCTGCAGGTCCTATTTAGTAAGTTGGCAGACGGCACCTTGCGAACGGTTATTGACAGTACGTTGCCTTTAAATGCGGAAAACGTCAGAATCGCGTACGCCAAAATTAAGGCTGGTGGATTACACGGTAAGCTTGTGTTCACAGATTAGATTTTAAAATTAGATAATTCTAATCAAACTATTGATTTTTTAATCTCAGTGATTTAAAGTATGACACATACACAAAAAGGAGGCAGTGCACATGACAACTGCAAACATGACAATTTCATTCACTGCTTTCTCAACTATCGCGTGGTGGCGCCGGCGATAGTTGGCTTTTTGTGCGGCTGGCTATCGAATTGATCGATTGATAGCTAGCCGGGATAATACGAGAAATGTGTTGAACGGCTTTAACGATGTTGATGAACATCGTTAGGCCGTTTTTTATTTGCAATCACAGAGGATGAAGACATGATGAAACTAAGACGTAACGTAGGGCTGTTGGCATTAACGCCAGTACTTTTGATTGGCGCAACGGCGCGTGAAGCAATGGCTACGAAAGTTGGTCAACCAGTTAACTGGACGGTGAGTGCGCCGTTAACGACGACTAATCCGTCGGCTGCCAACGATGCGACCGCAGCGGACATTGTGACGCAAATTGGGCAGGGGTTATATCGTTACGATAAGGCAGGGAAACCAGTTTTGGCGGATGCTAAGTCAGTGGTGACATCGGCGGATGGCCGAACAGTCACGTTTAAATTGAAAGCGGGGTTACGTTGGTCGAATGGTGCTAAGTTAACGGCGGCGGATTATGTATATGGGTTTCAGCAAACCGTTAATCCCCGTAACGCTTCAAATAGTGCCACAATTGCAAAAAATATTCATGGCGCGAATGCATTAGTTACTGGGGCAAGTCAAGATTTTGCATCGTTGGGTGTTAAGGCGTTGAACGAGGACACGCTACAGTTACAACTCGATCATCCAATGCCAGCATTGCCCAGTATTCTGACAAGTACCGCTTTTTTTCCACAAAACAAAGCCTTTGAAGATAGGGTGGGGGCTAAATATGGCACGTCAGCCGCCAATTCGATCTCTAATGGGCCATTTGTCCTGCAGCAATGGAATGGGTCGAACACGACCTACGCCCTAACGAAAAATGATCACTATGTTGACCAAAAACAAGTTCGCACGCAGAAAATTACCATTCGCACGATAAAGGATACAACAACCGGCTATAACTTATATCAAGCTGGGGATGTTGATTATACAGTCTTGGGGGCTGATCAAGTGCGAGCCAGTCAACACAAAGCAGATTTTCAGGTTATCAAAACAGGCCGCACGGATTTCATTGGCTTGAATCAGCAGAATAAGTTGCTACAAAACCGGGCCTTACGCAAGGCGTTACAACTAAGCATTAATCGCACTGAATTAAGTAAACGCGTTTTGACTGGTTCTGAGCGACAAGGCCAGACGTTTACCCCGGATGGCGTTGCCCGTAATCCTAAAACGGCGCGTGATTTTGCCAAGGACGCATCACTGTCACAAAATACGGTTTCAGCGAAACAAGCGCAAAAGTTCTTTAGAACGGCGCAAAAAGAATTGGCCGGTCAACAACTTAAGTTGACCTTGCTTTCCGACGACGATGATCAGTCGAAGAAGGAAGCGCAATATATCCAATCACAATTAACAACCCAGTTACCAGCATTAAAAGTGACGATAAAGTCTGAGCCCAAGGCAGCCCGTGTAAAAGCGCAGTTATCACAAAACTACGATATGGTGTTGACGTCATGGGGTGGCGATTATGGTGATCCAATGAGCTTTTTGAATTTATTTACCACAACCTCAGGGCTGAATATTGTGAAATACCAAAATGCGGCTTATGACAAATTATT
>NZ_KQ970392.1:319420-322741 GCF_001579105.1 Weissella sp. DD23
CAGACCAACCTGAACAACGTTATACGGATTTGAAAAAAGCGGATGGGTATTTACAGCGTGATGCGCCGGTCATTGTGTTGGGCTATAAATCATTGCCAACCTTACAACGGACGACGGTTAGTGGGGTGATTCAAAATCCAGTTGGCACACTTGACTTAAAGTCGGTTTACAAGAAATAGGAGATTAGCAAATGGCAATTATTACATATACAGACGGTGCTATTTTTCAAGCGGGGCAGTTTGTTGCCCAATCATTTACGGTGGATACGACACAGGGTGTGTTTGTGACACCAGACACACCGGCCGATGAAACAGTATCTTTGGCCGGTCAGTACGTGGTACCGGGTTTAATCAATGCGCACACGCATGTGACGGATTTGGTCGCTGCAGACCAATCACCTGCGCTGACGAACATGACGGAGGCGGAAGTAACCGTCTTTGCCCAAAAGAATCTACGAGATCTACTGCTAGATGGGGTCACCACGATTCGAAATGTTGGTAGCTTTGCCAACATCGATTTGTCGTTAGCGCGACTTGAACAACTAGGGACGATTACTGCCCCGTTGATTGTTGGCAGTGGTCCCGCGTTGACGATGACTGGTGGCCATGGGTCAGCGGGAATTGCCCGCGAAGTGGATGGCCCGGACGAGGTGCGCCGTGCGACTCGTCAGTTACTTAAAGCTGGTGCAACCGCAATTAAGGTGATGGCCACTGGTGGTGTGACCAGTCGTGATGGCGAGCAACCAGACCAGGTGCAACTAAGCGTGGCAGAAATGGCTGCTGCCGTAGCAGAAGCGCATCATCGAAATGTCCCAGTTGCAGCCCATGCCCAGGGCAATCAAGGTATCAAAAACGCCATCTTAGCTGGTGTTGATTCAATCGAACATGCGATTTTTCTTGATGACGAAGCGATTGAACAATTGTTAGCCGCTGACATTGCAGTGGTGCCGACATTTGGCGCCCCACACGCGATCGATCAACATCCAGAAGCGGTGCCAGCTTGGATGTATCAGAAGAATAAGGCTGTGATTGCGAGTCATCAGCAGAGCATTGCGCGGGCAATTTCGGCGGGGGTTCGACTGGTTATGGGAACGGATGCGGGCACTCCGTTTAATGATTTTCGTCATGGATCAACGCAGGAACTTGCTTATATGGTTGCTGCCGGTCAGACGCCAGCTGAAGCGTTACTGTCGGCCACACAAAATGCTGCTGAATTATTGCGGGTTGCCGACAAGGTTGGCAGCATTACCGTTGGCAAGCAAGCTGACTTTATTATCGTAACGGCTAATCCATTAACCGACATCACTGTGTTAACTGGTCAAAAGACAGTTTATCGAAAGGGGCAAGCCGTCAACTGATTTCGCCTGTTTGATTGGTCACTGGTGTATAATTCAAACCAATAAAGAACAAGTCATAAGGAGATCAGTAACATCATGCAACTCAAACTAGATCAAGATGGTTTTATTGACGAATCACTTGTGGATGAGGTGCGCGCAGGATTGTCCACGGCCGGTAATGCGGTTGGGCCAGTTAATCAGCGCACGCTGAAGCGTAATCGCCAACAATTCCGGGAATTGTCAGCGGCGTTTGCCAAGCAGACCGAGTGGGCGGATGCGCAAAAGATGAGTGCGGCCATTTTGGATGATATTTATTTGGTGACGAATAAGCCAACGATTGCGTGGGGCATTGATGATGTCTTGCTTGGACTGACGTTTACCATCGGTTCACACGAGCAATTCCAAGGACTAGATGATGCAACCATCATTGGCATGACAGCAGATTTGCTCGAATCCTTAATGTACAGTGGTATGGTGCAACCAGATTTACCCGCAGCCGTGACTGACGATTGGGTTCGCGATGAATTAGTGGCCTATCGAAAAGAGTTGGCGAACCAGATGGTGGCGACAGATGATCCTGATGAGGTACGACCTAATCGCGCCATCGCACCGTTGATGGCGAACGTAGCCACCAATGCAACTTTTCAAGCATTGTCTGCCGACGTCCAACGCGATATGACAGATACCTTGTTGCCATTGTTTATTGGTATGATGCAGAAAATTGCCCATGAACCAGTTGGCAAGTGGACGACGGTTGGCTTGAAGCGGATTTTATTTAACTATTTTGTGCCAACCGTTGTGTTAACACCTGACCAGATAAACGCCTTGCCAGATGCGTTAACAGCATTGATTGCGTCGACGCCGGTTGTGGCGGTTGATGCAACTGACTTTGCCGGTACTGTCCAACAATTAGCTTGGCAGTTCGAGCATGAAGCGACCTATCCCGGGTACTTTTCGGCGGATAAGCGTGTTGCGACTGCTGCAATGGCGGTTGGGATTAATTTGAATGATAAAGATGCCTTGGATGTCTTTGCAGATGAATACTGGGACAGCAAGGCAGGTCAAGAAAAGTTTGTCTCGGTTGGCCGTGGTTTTGGCGGCTTGTGGGATTACTTGGAAAATGAGCGCTTCTTCCAGCAACTGAAGTTAAAGGATCAAGATGCACGCTTGTTTTACCAATATATGGAGCCGTTCTTTTTGAAGAGTTTGGATCCAGATTGGCAAGCCGACTATGATTTTAGTCACTGGCAAGCGACATTGGCGCACAACCCGCAGTTAGCTGTGTTAGATGCGTTGTATGGGCAAACAAAGGCTCAGATGGTTAAGAACATTGCAACGTCATTTGTGTATGAACCCGAGCGCGAGGCGCAACGGCACGTACAAGTTTGGATGCAACAGGTGAATGATGTATTAGGTCCGGTCCTGCAGGGTGATGAGCAGGGACACGTAGCTTTCGCTGATCAATTGCGTTTGCAACAAATTGTGCGTGATCAGGCGCCGGTACCAGAACTTAAAAAGTTGCCGGTTTTGATGAGTACGCCGTCAGCTGATTTGCGTGAAATGAATCATGCGCAAGTCACGATTTTTATCGAGAAGCTGCAAATGCAACTCGGTGACCTACTGGCAACGGATCAGTTACGCTGGACTGAAACGATGTTAGGCGACTTGATGGAAACCGCCGGTGGTCAGTGGCAGCAAGCCATCACGGCGCTGACTGATGATAATTTCGTAATGCTGATTGAAAGTGAATTATTTGGTCGCTACACAATGCGTCAAGCGTACTTTGCTTTGCAATTATTAATTGCCTACTTAGATAATGCTCGGGCACTGGGTGAACTGACGAAAGACCGCTTTGACGAACTGGTTGACCTGATCAAAGTAGCCCAAGACCAGCATGTGGCGTCATATTTGAGCCACATTATGGATCGAATTGAATTGATAAAGCCGTTGTAATGGCAAAAATCCCGTGTTAGCTTGTTTTTGGC
>NZ_KQ970392.1:323042-327201 GCF_001579105.1 Weissella sp. DD23
TTGGCTAACACGGGATTTTTAATTAGGCATGTGGTTGCTGTTGCATAATTGCGGGCAAGACGATTTCATCAACGACTTCAGCGATAAAATCATCGGTAATCGGCTCGTCACTAATTAAAAAGCGATAGCGAAGTAGCTCAAATGGCATTAACTTCACCAAGTCCGTGGTGGTGTTATTGATTTCGCCGTTCAGTTGCGCCTTTGATAAGATGCGCTCCATGATGAAGAGGTTTGATTGTTTCAGTTGGGCCAGAAAAGTGGTGACATCCTGATTGTCTTCTTTGCTGACTTCTCCCAAAATAGCGCGATTGTAGGTGCGCCCCATAATATCGGCCGAGTGCTTGTAGCGTGTTAACATCGCAATTAAGTCCCCCCGTAGTGAGCCGGTATTAAAATCAGCGTCAACCAAAGTCCCTTGGACTTCGTGCGCCTTGGCTTGAATTGCCTCGGTCATTAGGGCGAACGGTGAAGACCAGCGCCGGTAGAGCACAGTCCGAGAAGTCCCAGATTCACGTGCAATCCGGGCGAAAGTGACGGCTTGATAACCTTCAGCCGCCATAATGTCGCGGGTCACAGTAAAAATAACGTTGGTGAGGTCATCCCCAGTTTTACGTGTTGCCATAGCAAATTACCATCCTTCCAAAGCGCTTGTATGCCTTTATTTTACACGACTATCAATCAATAAGATACACGTTGTATCTAAAATGCTTGCGTTTTTAAAATCGCACGTTTATAATACTTTTTGTCCGATAGGTACACGGTGTACCTTAAAAAGAAACAAAGTGTAAAAGAAGGTAAATGAAATGGACGAGAAGAAAACGACAGCATTGCCAAAGCATGTCGTGAACATGGCGTGGGTATTAGTGCTCGGTGCGTTTGCGCCGATGCTTGATGCAACGATGGTGAACATCGCGGTGAATGACTTGGCGCGTGATTTTGGAGCCAGTCTCTCAACAATCCAGTGGGTGATTACGGGGTATGTCCTAGCGACAGCGGTTGCGGTACCGTTTGCCGGTTGGTTGGTCAACCGGTTTAGTGGCAAGTGGGTATTTTTAGCAGCCGAAATTGCGTTTGGCGTATTCTCGTTGGCTTCTGCCTTGGCTTGGAACATCGATAGTTTAATTGTGTTCCGTTTGTTCCAAGGCGCAGCCGCTGGTATGCTGACGCCATTGTTGACGACGCTGTTAGTGGACCTGGCTGGTAGTGCAGCGATGGGCCGGTTGATGGCTGTGGTTGGGTTGCCAATTGTGTTAGGACCGATTTTGGGGCCAGTTATCGGCGGTATCGTCTTGGAGTATGCGTCATGGCGCTGGATTTTCTACATCAATGTGCCAATTGTCATTTTGGCAACAATTTTGATTGCTTGGAAATTACCAACATTTGAAGCAAAGAATCGTCAGGCTCGCTTTGATGTTGTCGGGGTGACGTTGCTTGCTGCAATTTCATCAACCATTATTTATGGTATCGTGCAAGCTAGTACAAAGGGTGACTTTACGAATGCCACCACAGTCGCTTATGTGCTGGCCGGAGTTGCTTTGATGGTGGTCTACGGCGTGTATGCGCATTTCAAGGGTGAGCATGCGATCTTGCCAATTCGTCTCTTCACGCGTAAGAACTTTACTGCCGCTATGGTCGGCATGGTGGTTGGTGGGGTTGCAACCAACGGGGCGATGTTGCTATTGCCATTGTTCTTCCAAAACTTACGTGGTGATTCAGTGATTGTCGCTGGTCTTTCATTGATTCCACAGGGCGTTGGTATGCTTGTTGCGCGACCAATTGTTGGTAAGTTGATTGATCGCATCGGCGCCCGTTACGTGACGATTGTAAGTTTGGCAATTACGCTGGTCGGCACGATACCGTTCGCTTACTTTGATGGTAAGACGGCCTATTGGTTGGTTGCGGTTATCTTATTTGTACGCGGTATTGGTGCGGGTGGCATCTTATCACCTTTGATGACAGATGCCTTTGTCGGTGGCGATAAGCGCGATTCGGGTGCGATTTCTGTCGCGTCGCGCACGTTCCAAAATATTGGTGGTGCATTTGGTTCAGCTGTGATTGCAACAATTGTCGCTGGTTATATGACGACGCACACCAGTATTGCCGCCGGTTACCAAACAGGATTCGCCTGGACGGCCGGCCTGTCATTGTTGATTATCATGCCAGCGGTGTTCTTAACTAATCGCTTATCTAAAAACTAATCATGAAAAGAGCGTGAGACGAAAGACGCTTTTGAGGCTGAGACAGAGACTTCTGTCCCAGCCTCTTTTTGCATAGTTTCGGCTCAGTAGATTCTGGATCACGTGATACAATGAGCATATAAAAAATAAGTAATTAATCATGTGGGGGATGAACATGGCATTTTCGATTGAAGTACGTGGGGCGAAAACAAATAACCTAAAAAATATTGATGTTGATATTCCATTGGGGAAAATGACTGGGATTACCGGGCGGAGTGGTTCTGGTAAAAGTTCACTTGCGATGGGGACGTTATACGGCGAGGGGATGCGCCGGTATCTTAATGCACTATCAACGTATACACGACGCCGTATTAGTCAATCAAATCAGGCTGATGTGACGTCAATCCGACATTTGCCATCCGCCTTAGCGTTACGCCAACGGCCGCAAGTACCGGATATTCGGTCAACAGTCGGGACCATGACAGAGGCGTTAAATGTGTTGCGCTTGATGTTTTCACGACTCGGTTCAATGGTCTGTCCGAATGGTCACCGCATTGGTCCGACCCTAGCGGTAGCGATGGATGCTGATATGACAGGAATGGACTGTCCAGTCTGTGGCGTGCATTTCATGCCATATGGGGCAGAAGATTTTGCGTTTAACTCAGCTGGTGCCTGCCCAACTTGCCAAGGAACGGGGGAAGTGCGAGAAATCAATCCAGCGTTGTTGATTAATGAGGAATTGACGATTCGCGATGGCGCCGTGAACGCTTGGCGGACACCAGGCCGTACATTCATGCCCTTGGTAGCGGAAGCAGCGGGTATCAATATTGATGTGCCCTACAAAGATTTACCCAAAGAGCAGCAAGACCAGGTCCTCCACGGTGATCGACAGGAATATGAAATTAACATTCCAAGTAAGAGTGGTAAGGTGTTTCACATGGACCACGCAGTCTTTGAGAATGCCTATAATGCAATTGCAGATAGTATGAAAAGCAGTACCAATGAGCGCACGATTAAGCGGTTGAATCAGTTTTATACCTTTCAAACCTGCCCAACTTGCCATGGAACTCGGTTTAATCCGGCGTTGCTGAGCCAACACTTGCGCGATAAAAATATTGCGGAATTGTCGGATTATACGATTGAAGATTTGGTAACTTTTGCCCGCGAGTTAACCACCACATTGCCGATCGACATGCAAAAAATGGGGCAAAAGTTGGTCGATGAATTATTGGAATTACTGGATGCCCCAACACAACTGGGCTTAGATTATCTGACGCTTTCACGGGCCGGTAACACCTTATCAACTGGTGAATTGCAGCGTATTCAATTAGGCCGGACGATTCGCAATGAAACGACGGGCGTTCTGTACGTACTTGATGAACCGACTGTTGGGCTGCACCCAGAAAACGTGACTGGTCTACTTCGGATATTTAAGACACTGCTTGAACAAGGCAATACACTGGTGGTGGTTGATCACGATATGGAAGTGATCGGCGCGAGCGATTATGTCATCGAGATTGGACCAGGATCTGGTGAACATGGCGGTGAAGTTATTTTCGCTGGCGATGTGGCCGCTGCTAAACAATCGGCGACCTTGGTGGCGCCATATTTGAATGCTCAGGCGCAAGCGCAGACGCGTACACTAGCACCAAGTGAGACACTATTTGATGAAGGTAGCATCGAGATTGCCGTCACGCAGAAAAATAATTTACATGACGTTACTGCCCGCTTCCCAAAGAATCGTTTAACCAGTGTGACGGGGATGAGTGGCGCCGGCAAGACGACGTTAATCCTGGATTTGCTGGCCCCTGGTATTGTGGCTCAAAATGAGGGACGCGCGTTACCAGATGGTACTCAGGCCTTAGATAACAGTGGCGTGCAGACAGTTGTGATGGTTGATTCTGTACCAGTCGGCAAGAATGCCCGTTCAACAGTTGCGACGTACACAAATATTTTGGATAACTTGCGTAAAATGTATGCGG
>NZ_KQ970392.1:327360-331360 GCF_001579105.1 Weissella sp. DD23
GATAACTTGCGTAAAATGTATGCGGCCTTACCGGCGGCTAAGGAACGGCAATTCACGGCAAGTGATTTTTCGTATAACGCGGCTGGGGCTTGTCCAACGTGTGGCGGAGTCGGCCAAATCACGATGGACGTGCAGTATTTACCTGACGTGACTGAAGTGTGCCCAACTTGTTTAGGTACCCGCTATCGATCAGACGTGCTTGATGTTAAGTGGCATGACTACACGATTGCTGATTTGTTGGCCTTATCCGTAACGGAAGCCCTAACAGTTTTCCAAGATGAACCGAAAATTTTGAAGACGTTGACCGCCTTATCAGAATTGGGCTTGGACTATTTGACGTTGGGTGAAAGTACGCCTGAACTATCTGGTGGCGAGGCCCAACGTTTGAAGCTGGTCACGCAGATTCATCAGAAGCAGGAAACCAGTCTGTTTATTTTTGATGAGCCATCAGTGGGGTTGCATCCCCTCGATATTGAAAATTTGTTGCACGTGTTCGACTTGCTGTTAAAGCGCGGGGCGACGATTATTACGATTGAACATGACTTGGAGGTCATCGCTAACTCAGATTGGATTGTTGATTTGGGGCCTGGCGGTGGCACACATGGTGGCCAGATTGTGGGCAGTGGCACGCCAACTGATTTAGCAGTCAGTCCTGAGAGTGTGACCGGTCACTATTTGCAGGCGTATTTGGCAAAATATCAGCAAGCCTGACTTTTTTCAGCCCACCTTTACCTGACGGCGTATCATGATGCTTGTAGTTAAAGCAGTCAATGAATAATGAAGGTAACGAGGTGTAAGGAAATGTCATTTTTGCATGAAACATACACGTTAAATAATGGGATTCAGATTCCTAAGGTCGGCTTAGGAACGTGGCAACAAACCAAGCAACAAGCCCACGATTCAGTGGCTGCTGCCCTAAAGGCCGGGTATCTTTACGTTGATACCGCCCAAATGTATCAAAATGAGGATGCGGTTGGCGCAGCAATTGCTGAATCAGGCATTGATCGCGCAACATTGACGATTTCAACGAAAATTGATGCCAGCATTAAGAACTATCAAGATGCGGCCCGCTCAATTGATGAGTCGTTAGCAGCGTTGGGAACTGATTATATTGATTTGCTGTTGATCCACGCCCCACGACCATGGAATCAAATGGCTGTGCCAAACGTGCGCCCAGTAGCCGGCAATAATTACTACGAGGAAAACTTGGCGGTTTGGCGTGCGATGGAAGACGCAGTTAAGGCTGGCAAGGTCAAGAGTATTGGGGTGTCCAACTTTAATAACGAGGACTTGAAGAACATTCTGGATGCGGCCGAAATTAAGCCAGTTGTTAACCAAATTATTTACCACATTGGCATGACGCAAGACGTGAACCAACCGTTTACGGAAGCCAATGGGTTGCTAGTACAAGCGTACAGCCCAATTGGAACGGGTCGTTTGCTCCGCATGCCTGAACTGCAGGAAATTGCGGCACACTATGATCGTTCTGTCGCGCAGTTGGCGATTCGGTATGCGTTGGCCAAAGGGACGTTGCCACTACCAAAGGCTAACCACCCTGAGTATGTGGCGCAAAATGCGGATGTTGATTTTGAGATTACTGCTGCCGATATGGCCGTGCTCGACGCTATTGAGATGCCGTACTAATAATGACAATTTAAAAACCACCTGGTTAGGCGCGTGCGCGAATCAGGTGGTTTTTAGTGCTGACGTATTTTTTAAAAGTGGGTTGCTAGGTTTTGCTTACAAAAAACGTTGTAAAAATCGGACTTTATGTGATATAGTTTTAGATACTAGATGAATAAGTTTTGAAAACGAATCAACTTACAAATATTTAGTAACGAGGGGAAACGAGATGACTAAAGTAAAAATTATTACCGATTCAACAGCACGCTTGACGCCTGAAGAAGTCGCGCAGTACGATATTTCAGTTGTGCCGCTTACCGTGATGATCGACGGCACTGTTTATCACGATGGGGTGTCAATCACGCCAAGTGAATTTATTGAGAAGATGGCCGCATCTAAAAATTTGCCAACGACATCGCAACCTTCGTTGGGGGCGTTTACGGAAGTTTACGAAACAGTACCAGAAGACGTCGAAGTCCTTTCACTACATTTGACGCACCATTTGTCTGGGACAGTTCAGGCGGCTGAACAAGCAGCACGCTTGGTGCCCCATGACATTGTAGTCTGCGATTCTAACTACATCGACCGGGCTTTGGCCGCGCAAGTTTTGGTAGCCGGCCGGATGGCCCAGGCTGGGGCATCGCGTGATGAGATTTTGGCCGAATTACAACGTGTTGAGGATAATACTGAATTGTATTTGACGGTGACGACACTGAAGAATTTAGTCGCTGGAGGGCGCTTGTCGAAGGCGTCTGGGCTAATTGGCACATTGCTGGATATTAAGCTGGGCGCTCACGTACCATTGGGGAAAATTACGATGGAAGTCAAGGGCCGCGGTAAGAAAACGATTAAGGGATATCAAGATTTGATTTTCGAGCGGATGCACGCCGAGCCGAACGGCATTGCAGTGATTGGTATTTCACACGCGGATGCAGCTGAAGAGGCCGAGCAATTAGCTGCCCGGGCACGTGATGAATTCCCAGAGGCGATTGTTGATATTGCAGAAACGACGCCAATCGAATCAACCCATGCTGGTCCAGGTGCGATGGGAATTTCATATCTAAAAAATTACGCATAATAACAAACGAGGAGAACTGGTTATAAACAGTTCTCTTTTTTTTGCGCGTATTGCTGGGGAGAATATTCAAAAAGGTTGCCTAAAATAACCAAAACGGGTGCGATACGGCAGTAGAATTAAGGGTAGGATATCAAGCAGCCCATACACGGGGAACCTTTTTAACGCCGTGATGGCAGCAAACGACCTATGATTAGTGTCTCGGAGGGGGTGTGACACGTGCCAGATGATGAATTAGACCGCAAAATTTATGAACTGTATGGCATTAATGAACAGGCTGCCCCGCAACCTGAGCCACGGAAACGGCGGGGATGGCGCAAGATTGTTTATACGGCCATTATTTTGTTGCTGGTGTTTGGGTCGCTTGGTAGTAGTATCGAACCTATCATGAACGCGATTAATTATCAGTCGCGTCGCCGTCAGTTAAATGACGTGACCATTACGCAGGCCGACCGGGAAAATCAACAATTACGGCAGGCCGGTAAATTTGGACCAACAAGCGATAGTTATGGCATGTATGTTGGCCACAATGATGAGCTAACCGTCGCGATCATGACCAGTGATTTTCAAACGACGACCCCAAATGTTGAAAAGGCGTTGCACGGTGCAATTAAGTTTTGGCGCCAACAATCTGATCAGCAAATTCATATTAAATTAGTCCCCGTGACGCAGAATGCGGATGTGATTGTTCGTGCCGGTGAGATGGGGGACGAAGGGACGGATTCAGGAACCCATGCACTGGCATGGATGAATTCACAGTCGGGTAAGTTGCGCGTGTCAGGTGATATCTTGACGCTGTCCAATCAGAATACATTAACTAAAACACTGGCGCATGAATTAGGGCATGCACTTGGCCTGGGTCACAGCATGAACGGGCATAATATTATGAGCGCGATTCTGTCTCCGCAGGCGGATGAGGTGACGCATAAACAATTGCAACACATTACCGACTATCAACAGTTGTCGGACACTCGCCAATAAGACAGGGCTAATTATGTGCTAGAATAGGGTCAAAATACGGATGAGGTGACATGTGATGGATGAAGCATTAGCAAACGATATCAAGCGATTTATTTTAGCGCAAGACGAGGCCAATAGTTTTCAAACGGCAGTAGATGAATTAACGGCGGGTAAAAAGGACTCACACTGGATGTGGTGGGTGTTCCCACAATTACGGGCCTTGGGAACCAGCGAACGCGCGGTTTACTATGGGCTGGCTGATGCTGATGAAGCACGGGCATACTTGGCAAACGATACGCTGCAAGAGCGTTTGCTCAAGGTGACCAATATTGTGTTGGGTCT
>NZ_KQ970392.1:331473-339475 GCF_001579105.1 Weissella sp. DD23
TGGGTCTGACAACGACTGATATCGAAGCAGTGTTCGGGGATGTGGATGCCCGCAAGTTGCAAGCAGCTTGGACTCTGTTTGAAGCAGTGGCCACTGATAAGACACCATTTGTGACTGGTTTGGATCGTTACTTTGATGGCGAACGCCACTCCGCTACGCTAGCTGAAATTTAAATAAACGCTAAAAGACTGCTGGTATATCTGGCGGTCTTTTTTGTTCGGAAGTGTTTCATGTTCATCAACCTAACGGAAAGTTATGTTCGTTATTTAAGCGGGAGCCTGGCGATAAGCCAACCATGTCAAGCGGTTTTTGAAATTCGAAAGCGAACATTCGTGAAAATTGTCCGGTTTATCGTTTGGTAACGGCGCTTGCAAAATCGGCAAAAGCGCGTAAACTAAATCGAGTTAAAAATAGTTTTTGAGGTGAGTTGGATGTCGCAATTAACGTTTGTATATGGCACGATGGCTTCGGGAAAGTCCATCGAAATCTTGAAAGTGGCACACAACTATAAAATCCAAGGCCGTCGCCCATTGTTATTGACGTCGGCACTGGATGATCGCACAAAGATTGGCGAAGTATCCTCGCGTATCGGGTTGCGTGAGACAGCTGGCATCATTCATGATACGGATGATTTAATGGCGTTAGTCACGTCGGCTGATAAGTTGCCAGATATCGTCCTGGTTGATGAAGCACAATTCATGACGCGCCAACAGGTCATTCAGTTGGCAAATGTGGTCGATGATTTGGACATTCCTGTCATGGCGTTTGGCTTGAAAAATGATTTTTCAAATCGGCTCTTTCCAGGGTCTGAAGCATTGCTGATTTTTGCTGATAAGTTACAAGAAATGAAGACGTTGGATTCGTTTGGCACTAAGAAAGCGACGATGAATTTACGTATTCACGATGGTAAGCCAGTGTATGAAGGGGAGCAAATCGAAATTGGGGGCGATGAGGCTTATTTACCAGTTTCGCGCTATCACTATTTTCATCCAGATGAGCAAGCTTTGGCGGAACGGTTCGGTAAGTAGGGGGATATGATGAAACAGGGAATGACAACATACGTGGTTCGTGATCAATTAGGCACGCATTTTTACGAAACGAATACCATTAGTAATGCTGAAATGTTTGCGCGGGCGCATTCAAATAATGTGCACCGTATGAGCGTTGTTGAGCGCAAAGTTTACTAAGCTGACCAGCACTGTTCTGTTATTCCGGCCAAAATTATCCGAAATGGCACAGAAACTAGTATAATAATCACATTAAGTAAGTGATTAGGAGCAAAAGCATGTTAAAGAATCCGTGGCTCAAGATTATCTTGGCAATTGGTTTTGAAGATGGTTGGGTTGTGGGTATTAAACATGCGCACACCCCATTGATGTGGGTTGCAACGCTAATTGCATTAGGATTGTCAATGTTACTGTTTTTAACAGCTAGCGAACAACTCCCGGTTGGCACCGCCTACGCAGTATTTGTCGGCCTTGGTACCGTGGCAACGGTGGTGACCGGCTGGGTCGCATTTGGTGATGGTATGACAATCGCGGAATTAGTTTTCTTGGTCATTTTATTAGGCGGCATTATTGGTCTGAAATTATTGGCGGAGGAAAAGGCGTAATGGCATGGGTATTTTTAGTCTTAGCAGGCTTGATGGAAGTGTCAGGTGTCATCATGATTAATGAGTGGCAGAAACGACGCGCCTGGTGGGCCGCTACTGGTATGGCGGTAGGCGGGGCACTTAGCATTGGCTTACTCACGCTGGCCTTGCGTGATATTTCGATGGGTACCGGATATGCAATCTGGACCGGAATTGGGGCCGCTGGTGGGACAATTGCCGGCATGTTGCTGTACAACGAGTCCCGTGATTGGAAGCGCATTTTGTTTATTAGTATGATTATTATCGGAGCTGTTGGCTTGAAGTTAACGACGGGTCGCGGTTAACTAATTTAAAAAATAACGAATAACGTTGAAGTACCGGTATGACTGCTTTTTAGGGGTCATGCCGGTACTTTTTGTTAGGTGCGTCAAAAAATAAGGGTTTACAAATTATTCATGAGAACTGTATGATGGCTGTGTTAAATAAATAATCAATAAATCTTCGGGGCAGGGTGAAATTCCCGACCGACGGTGATGGCGTATGCCTCAGTCCGTGACCTGGGTTGTGATTAAGCAATCCGGTTGATGCAGTGTGAATCTGCAACCGACAGTAAAGTCTGGATGGGAGAAGATATCAAAATTTATCGCGTTAGTGGCTTATTTTTTTGGCCCCTTTACGCAGTTTTTTCGATACCCAAAACGAGGTGTCAGACCGATCAAAGCCTGATCGGTCCTGGCAACAGCCCCAAGTTTGCTGATATAGCAGACTTGGGGCTTTTTTACTACCCGGAGTAGTTAGGGGAAACATGGATGATTTAACAATGATGCAGTTGGCGTATCAAGCCGCGCAACAAGCTGATCCGGCCGCAACGTGGGAAAACCCGCGGGTTGGGGCGGTTATAGTGAAGGATGGCGCCGTTATCGCGACAGGGTACCATCACCAATTTGGTCATCAGCATGCGGAGGTCGCGGCGATGAATCAGGTGGAACATCAGGCGGATCTGGTTGGGGCCACGATGTATGTCACGTTAGAACCGTGTGCGCACATCGGTAAGGTCGGTGCTTGTGCAGATGCACTCGTGGCGGCGAAGTTGGGGCGGGTTGTAATTGGGCAAGGCGATCCTAATCCGCACGTCAGTGGCCGTGGTGTTGCCAAATTACAGCAGGCTGGTATCGCAGTCACACTGCTTAACCAGCAAGGTAGTACGGCACTAAACCCAGCCTTTCATCATTTTTTTGAAACGCAACGGCCCTATGTCACGCTGAAGTTAGCACAAAGCATCGATGGGTTTATTGCTGCCAAACGGGGACAAGCCACTAAATTAACTGATGACCAAGCGAATGTGGCGATTCATCAGCAACGTGCCCAAATGAGTGCCATTATGGTTGGCAGCGAGACGGCCTTAACTGATGCACCACAACTGACCGTGCGCCATGTCCCAATCACACACCAACAACCGTGGCGCGTGATTGTCGATCGGCGGGGGCGCTTGCAACATCATCCGGCCTTTTTTGATGATCGGACGTTGATTTATACGACAAACACCACGTTTGCCCAGCAGGTGCCACAAGCGGTGTCTTTCGACGGTGAACTAGACACGTTGTTGGATGATTTGGGACAACGTGGCATCCAATCATTGCTGGTTGAAGGCGGCGGAGCGCTAGTGCGTGCCTTTCTAGCGACTAATCTCTGGCAACGTTTTGATATTTACCAAACGGACGCTGTGTTAGGAACTGGCATTAAAGGCGTGGTGGGCAATCAGGGCCCCGTTGCAACACAGACACGTGTTGGTAATGCGCTACATCAAGTCATTTACAGGGAGGCGAAGTAATGTTTACAGGAATCGTATCTGAAGTTGGGCAAGTGGTCGCCTTGACTAAGCGAAATGAAAAAGAACGCCGTTTAGCGATTAAAACAGCATCTGCTTATTTTGCAGACGCAAAACTAGGCGACAGTATCATGGTGGACGGCGTTTGTTTGACGATTACGACATATAACGATCACGAGGCCACTTTTGATGTCATGGTGCCAACAATGGCTGTCACCCGGATGCAAGACTATCAGGTTGGTGAAGTCGTTAACTTAGAGCAAGCCATACGGGCAGGTGATCGGTTTGATGGTCATTTTGTGTTAGGGCATGTTGATGGGACTGGAACGATTACAACAATGTCACAAACTGACGAAACAGTCTATTTAACGATTACTCCGGCAGACCAGGGGCTGATGCACCAAATTGTTACGAAAGGGTCAATTGCGGTCAATGGTGTGAGCTTGACGGTCGTGACGGCTAGTGCGACGGCGTTTGTGATTGCGTTAATTCCGCATACCTTAACGCATACGATGTTGCGTACTGTTCAAACCGGTGACGTCGTTAATTTGGAAACTGATGTATTAGCGAAGTATTTGACGAAGGAGTAAACAAAATGAATCAAGAAATCCGACAGCGTGTCGAGCGCGCAATTACGGCGCTTAAACAAGGCCAATTGATTATTTTAACGGACGATGCCCAGCGTGAGCATGAGGGCGATTTAGTGGGGTTAGCCTCATTTGCAACAACTGAAAACGTTAACCGGGCTTTACGCGTTGGGCGTGGCGTGTTGTGCGCACCGATGTCTGCCGAACGAGCGGCACAATTACAACTCCCGCAAATGGTCGCAACTAATACGGAAAAATTTGGGACGCAGTTCACGGTGAGCGTTGACCATAAAGGGACGACAACGGGTGTATCTTCGGTCGATCGGGCGCAGACATTGCGGGAATTAGCAAATCTGTCAGCGCAATCAACAGATTTTGAACGCCCAGGCCACATTTTTCCGTTAGTTGCCGTTCCTGATGGCGTGTTAGCACGAGCTGGTCACACGGAAGCAGCCGTTGATTTGGCTAAGTTGGCAGGGGTACCACCAGTCGCCTTTATTATAGAAATTCTAGACGCAGATGGTCGGATGGCACGTGAAACGGCGTTGGCTGATGTGGCATCATCGGAAAAATTAGTGACATTGACGATTGCGGAACTGATTGCGTACCGCCAAGCGTTAGTGGAACGACCAAATCGGATGGGGCCAACGATTAAGCTGCCAAGCGCGTACGGCGAATTTCGTGTAACGGATTATACAGTGGCTGGCCGTGAACCGGATTTGTTAATTCAAAGTACTGTGACGACAGATGAAGTGCCATTAGTTAGATTGCACTCCGAGTGTCTAACCGGTGAGGTGTTGGGGTCATACCGATGCGAATGTGGGCCACAACTACACGAAGCGCTCCACCAGATTGATCAGCAGGGTGGCGCCGTTGTTTACCTGCGTCAAGAAGGGCGTGGTATTGGACTCGCTGAAAAGTTGCGTACCTATGTGTTGCAAGAAAATGGCTATGATACGTTCCAAGCGAACGAACACCTCGGCCATCAACCTGATGAACGCGATTATGCCCAGGCTGCCCAAATCTTAAAAGATGCTGGTTATCAAAAAGTACGTTTATTGACGAATAATCCAGCCAAAATTGATGATTTAGCCAAGCACGGAATTGAAGTGGTTGAGCGCGTGCCATTGATTGTCGGCGTTAATGAAGTCAATGCCGGATACATGGCCACGAAGCGCGATAAGTTTTCACACATGATTTAAAAGGAGTAAATTCAGATGACAACAGTTACAGGAACGCTAACGAAGCACGAAGGACGTCATATTGCCATTGTGATGAGTCGATTTAATACGCTAATCACTGACCCACTGCTAGCGGGGGCAAAAGAGGCATTGACGATGCATGGGGTGCACATGGCAAATATCGATGTTTACATCGTGCCCGGCGCATTTGAAATTCCACTAGTAGCCGAGAAAGTGGCGAACACCGCTAAGTATGATGGCATTGTCACGCTGGGCGCCGTTATTCGTGGTGAGACTGATCATTACGATTTGGTGATTAATGGGGCAATGACTGGAATTGCCCAAGTTGGCTTGAAGACTGGTGTACCAACGGTATTTGGTGTGTTAACTGCTGATACACTTGAGCAAGCACAACATCGCGCTGGGGGTAAGGCCGGTAACAAGGGGAGCGAAGTTGCGTTGGCATTACTCGAGTTATTGGCAGTTGTTGATGCTATCTAGTGCACGTACCTTTTTCTGAAATGACTCTTTTGTGTTGCCAAACGATATTAGATAACGTATAGTATTGTGTGTTGGTTAATAAGAGTTATTTTTGAGGGGATGTACAATGCTTGCTAAATTACAAGAACGTTATGGTCTAACAAGTTTTACGCTAAAAGTGATCGGTATTATTTTGATGGTCTCGGACCACATTCACCAGATGTTTGCATACGTTGGTGCACCGGAATGGATGACAATGCTTGGCCGCGTGGTCGCGCCGATTTTCCTGTTTTTGGCAGCGGAAGGGTTCCATTACACACACAGTCGGATTGGCTATATGCGTAACCTTCTGATTGGGTTTTGGATTACCAGCGTGATGGAAGTTATCTTGCAAACGCAATTGCCAAATGAACACGTTGTATTGATGAATGCAATTTTCGGCACGCTGTTTTTGGGCGTGATGGTGATGTGGATTTGGGATGGCTTGAAGCACCCGATTGCGAATAAGAAGGCCTTTGCCTGGAGCATGTTGGGGATTATTTATTTAATTGGGTCAACGGCTTTAATGGCTGTGATGCTGAGCTTTGCAGCAACAGGAAACGTCTTGCCAATGCGGATTTATATGGTGGCGGTACCGAATTTGATGAATATTGAGGGTGGCGTCGTATTCTTGCTGTTGGCATTGATTTTCCACATTTTCCGGGAAAAGCGAGCTGTGGCCTTATTGTTGTATACTGCCTTTAGTTTGTGGATGCTTTTCCAAAGTGCACAACATGGTTTCTCAGATATCCAGTGGATGATGATCTTTGCGGTGCCACTACTGGCGTTGTATAACGGTAAGCAAGGACGCAAGGATAAGTGGTTCTTCTACATTTTCTATCCAAGTCACTTGGCAGTGTTGTATATTATTTCGACCGTGTTCTTCAATAAGTAGAAAATTAAAAAAAGAGGTTGAGACGGATAATGACGTCTCAACCTCTTTTACTTACTCGAATAATGATTTGTACTCACCGTAACCAGACTTTTCAAGGTCGGCGACGGGTACAAAACGCATCGCAGCTGAATTGATGCAGTAGCGCAGACCGCCGGCAGCCATTGGGCCATCAGTGAAGACGTGGCCGAGGTGCGAGTCGGCATCAGCAGATTTCACTTCGGTCCGGAACATACCGTGCGAGGTGTCGAGGTGGCGCTTCACCCGCTTTTTTTCAATGGGTTTGGTAAAAGAAGGCCAACCACAACCAGCGTCGTACTTGTCAGTTGAGCTAAACAAGGGTTCACCGCTAACGACATCAACGTAAATCCCGTCATCAAACCAAGCGTCATATTGGTTGTTAAAGGGTGCCTCGGTCGCCGCTTCCTGCGTTACAGCATATTGTTCGGGGGTCAAACGATTTCGTAGTTCATCTTGATCATATTTAGGCATAATGTTCACGCTCCTTTGGTGCCAATTCTACTGGTTTGCTGGGAGGATGCAAGTCTTGTAATATGAAGAAATGACAACTGACAAATTAGAATTTCTCTAATCATTTGTAAGAAAATTGAGTTAGCGGTACTATCAGAGTACTGATTAACGGAAAGTGGGTGTGGATGAGATGATTGAGTTTCGACATATTTCGAAGATTTACCAAGGCCAAGCGGCGGTAAATGATTTGAATTTGACGATTGATGCAGGTGAACTATTCGTCTTAGTTGGGCCAAGTGGTAGTGGGAAAACAACGGCCTTAAAGTTGATTAATCGTTTGGTGGAGCCGACAGATGGCGATACCAATGTGCGTGGCACACGGGCAATTGACTATAAATTAGAAGATCTCCGTGGTGGCATTGGATACGTGCTACAGAATTCGGCGTTGTTTCCGAACATGACGATTTTTCAAAATGCTGGGATTCAGCTTGAAGCTAGCGGGGTCACATTGGCTGACCGGCAAACGCGGGTGAATGAGCTGTTGGACCGGGTCGGATTAGACCATACAAATTATGCGCAACGCATGCCAAATGAATTATCTGGTGGTGAGCAACAACGGGTCGGCATTGTCCGGGCGTTAGCGGCCGAACCAGATATTATTTTAATGGATGAACCGTTCAGTGCATTAGACCCTTTGTCACGACGCTCTTTGCAAGATTTGGTGCTAGAATTGCACGCAGATTTAGGGACGACGATTTTGTTTGTGACCCACGACATGGGTGAGGCGCTACGTTTGGGAAATCGCATTGGTGTCATGTATGATGGTGTGTTGCAACAAGTCGGATCACCACAAGAAATTACGACACATCCCGCAAACGAATTGGTGGAAACGTTGTTTAGTGAACGACGCATTGCACTTATTCAAGACGTCTT
>NZ_KQ970392.1:339713-342008 GCF_001579105.1 Weissella sp. DD23
ATTCTGTTGCAACGCTGTCAGAGGCATTGTTGACGCATGATACTGTGACAGTGGCGGATGTCAGTCTGACAACGGCTGATTTATTGCGTTTTGTCGCAAGGGGGTAGTGACGAATGTTTAATGATATGATGCACATTTTAACGACCCAGTCTGGTGATATTTTGACGGCTTTGCGGGAACACATCCTCTTATCATTGATGGCAATTGTCATCGCGACGGTGATTGCGTTGCCACTGGCCATTGCGTTGATGAATCATCGTCGTGCTGGCGAGTGGGTTTTGCAGGTAGCGGGTGTTATTCAAACCATTCCGAGTCTTGCCATTTTAGGGGCGTTGATTCCGTTGGTTGGTATCGGGACGGTACCAGCTGTAATTGCGTTGGTGTTATATGCCATTATGCCGATTTTTCAAAACGCTTATGCGGGATTGACAGGGATTGATCCAATTTTGTTAGAAGCTGCGGATGCCTTCGGGTTGTCGAAGCGCTTCAAATTATTCCGGGTCCAATTACCATTGGCGTTACCGATGATTATGTCTGGGTTGCGAATCGCGATGGTCATGATTATTGGAACGGCCACGTTGGCTGCCCTAATTGGCGGTGGTGGTTTGGGTACCTTTATCATGCTGGGAATTCAGACGAATAATAATGCTGAATTGTTGATTGGGGCTATTTTATCGGCGGTTTTGGCATTGGCTTTTTCATGGGGCATTCGCTTGTTGAGTAAGCTATCAGTCCGCAGAATTGGGGTGCTGTTAGTCGGTGCAATCGTCATTATCGGTGGTTTTGCGGGTTACCGGGCAATTAACCAACCAGCAGGAACGATTACAATCGCTGGTAAGTTAGGTGGCGAACCAGAAATTTTGATTAATATGTATAAAGACCTGATTCAAGCCGATAACCCCAAAATGGATGTCCAATTGAAGCCAAACTTTGGGGGGACGACCTTTATTTTTAAGGCGCTCCAAGGTGGCCAAGTGGATGTGTACCCAGAATTTACGGGGACGGTCTTACAGTCGTTAGTAAAGGTTAAGGGGTCAATTTCACACGATAAGCAGACAGCGTACAAGCAAGCGAAGACGTTGATTAAGCAGCAACACAACTTGGACTTATTGGAACCAATGAAGTACGAGAATACGTATGGTTTGGCGGTTCGTCAAGCTGATGCCAAGCGCTATCACTTGCAGACAACTTCAGACTTATTACGTCAAAGTGCGCAGATGACAGCTGGTTTTGACCCGGATTTCTACAAGTTGTCAGATGGCTATCCTGGACTAAAGAAGGCGTATGGGTTGAACTTCAAGAACATCGTGCAAATGGAGTCGAGTTTGCGGTATGAAGCGTTAGCTAATAAGCAAATCGATGTGACGGACGCTTACACGACGGACCCACAGTTGAAACAAGATCACTTGGTAACGTTGGCAGATGATAAGCACTTCTTCCCACCTTATCAGGGCGCACCGTTGGTCAACGATAAAACGTTACAAAAGTATCCAGGGATTGCGAAGAGTTTGAATAAGCTATCTGGTAAGATTACCAACCAAGATATGATTGAAATGAATTATCAAGTTACGGTGCAACACAAGAAGGCGGCCCAAGTCGCCCGAACTTATCTTGTGAAGCACGGTCTGATTAAATAATAGGCAATATGAAAACCCGCTATTCGAATTGAATGGCGGGTTTTTGTATTGCTTATTTTTGAATGTGGCGTCCGTGCACCAGGTAGTATAGTGGCAGGCCGATGATGGCGAATAGGGCAACCATCGTAAATAAACCACGGTAACCGAGGGTTGGCACTACTAAGCCGAGTAGGTATGGGCCAAAACCGAGGGCCATATCAAAGAAAATGAAGTAGGTTGAAGTGGCTTGCGCTAAGCGGTCGGAAGCCACCACTTTGGTAACGGTCGCCTGAATGGCTGATTGGAAGTTACCGAAGCCCAGGCCGACTAGTACGGCACCGAGCAACATGCCCCAACCAGAGTGCATTCGGGCAATTGCGAACAGACCTAAAGCAGTCGCGAGTAGGGTTGGATAAATGACGAAGTTCTCGTTATGTTGGTCCATTAACCGGCCCATGAACGGACGAGAGAGCAAAATCACAAAAGCGTAGACCAAGAAGAAATATGAAGCAAACGTCACCAAGTGTAACGAACTGGCAAAGAAGGCCAAGTCACCTTGCAAGGCAGCGTATCCCAGCGCCACAAAGGCCATCGTTAAGGCAATTGGGAAAACACGGGGCTCTAATAGCTGACTGAAAATGGACGTCTTGGCATCTACATGACCGCGGTCAATCGCGAT
>NZ_KQ970392.1:342028-346591 GCF_001579105.1 Weissella sp. DD23
AGCATAAACGAGAAAAACAAAGCAATTAAAGCAATCACAGCTTCCAACCAGAAGAGGATGTGGTAAGACACGTATTGCGTGATCAATAGCGCCAAAAATGGGCCAAATGCGGTTCCTAAAATTGTCGCTAACGAGAAGTAGGCAATGCCTTCACTGCGGCGCGCTTCGGGAATAACGCGGACAACGGCGGTGTTCGTGACGGTCCCAGTAAACCCAACCGCAATTCCTTGCCAGAAACGAACAAATAGGAGATAACCGATGCCTAATTCGAGTTGGTAGGCTAACAATGAAGGTAAGAGGATTGCCATGCTAAGAATGGTCATTTGCTTAGCGGTGAGATGCTGGGTGATGAGACCAGAAAAAATACGAGCAATCATTGTCCCAATAATCGTCATGCCGGCAACTAAACCAGCCGTCGCGGTACTGACGTGGTAGGTTGCCACGGCATAGGGGCTGATGGCAACAAACAAACTATAAAAGGTCACCATGCTAAGTAACTGAATCAAAAACAATTGCGTAAATGGGCGATTAAATAACCGCTCGGTCTGTGTGGACATAGGGTGGAACTTCCTTTCACTTCTATCTAACTGAACGTTGCGTGTAAAAGGCGTAACGTGAAAAACAACTTATCTACCTTATCACTGCCAGGAAAACTAGTGCAAATGAAAAAGACCGCTGTAACTAGAATTTTTCGTGAAAACGGTAACAATTAATCGGTTAAGGGTGTATAGTATTAGGTATAAATGAGAAAAATAACAACTTATTTGGAGGATGCTATCCATGGAAGATTTTCGTTTTGTGAATAAGACAGACATTCGTTTTGGTAAGAATCACATTGATACGGAGCTGCATGATGCGGTTGCGCAATTCGGACAAAATGTCTTGTTGGCATACGGTGGTGGTTCAATCAAGCGCTCAGGTTTGTATGAACGTGTGATGAAGGCTTTGTCAGGCTTGAATGTTGTTGAGTTGTCAGGTATCGAACCTAACCCAAAGATTGACTCAGTTCGTGAAGGACAACGCCTTGTTAAGGAACACAATGTTGACGTTGTGTTGGCCGTTGGTGGTGGTTCTGTTATCGATGCGTCAAAGGTGATTGCTTCTGCTAAGTTCTACGAGGGTGATCCTTGGGACTTGGTGCTGGATGCGGATAAGCGTTACGCCATCGATCAATTGCCATTGGTTGATATTTTGACGTTGTCAGCCACTGGAACTGAGATGAACTGGGCATCAGTGATTTCAAACCCTGAGACGAACCAAAAGATTGGGACGTTTGGTCCAAACACGCCAGCTGTTTCATTCTTGGATCCACAATTGACGTATTCAGTATCAAAGTGGCAAACGGCAGCTGGATCAATCGATATCTTCTCACACTTGACGGAACAATATTTCGATCAAGCGAACGATACGGATATTCAAGATGGTCAAATCGAAGGCCTATACCGTGCGGTTATTAAGTGGGCACCAATTGCATTGGCAACGCCAGATAACTATGAAGCACGTGCAAACTTGATGTGGGCATCAACGATGGCATTGAATGGTTTGGTTGGATCAGGTAAGCAAAATGCTTGGACGGTGCACCCAATTGAGCACGAATTGTCAGCATTCTATGACATTACTCACGGTGTCGGTTTGGGTATTTTGACACCACGTTGGATGAAGTTTGTCTTGTCTGATAAGACAGTGGCAAAGTTTGCCCGCTTCGGTCGGAATGTCTGGTCAATTCAAGATGATGACGACCAAGTTGTGGCTGAAAAGGCTATTCAAGCAACGTATGACTGGGTTAAGTCATTGGAGGTACCAACAAACTTGCCAGGTGTTGAAATCACTAACGATGAACACTTCCAAGAAATGGCTGAATCAGCGGTAACGTTCGGTTTGGACAATGGTTATGTGCCAATGACACCAGCTGATGTGGTGGCTTTGTACAACGCATCAATGACGTCAGACGATTTTGAAAAGTAAGATTAATCAATAGCGGTACAGGTAGTGAAAGCTAGCTGTACCGCTTTTTTTTGCTAATTCTATCAAAATGGGTATATATTGGATATATTGTGATTTTTGAGAGGAGAGCGTTATATGCCCACAGGAGTTATTGTTAATGCACTAGCCGTATTAATTGGCGGTATTGTTGGTGGTGTTGGTGGTAAATACTTATCAGAAAAGTTTAAAACTGAGATTAATATGATTTTTGGTCTGGCGTCGATGACGATGGGGATCATCGCGATTGCACCGACCAAAAATATGGCCGCGGTTATTTTTGCTTTGATTATTGGAACCGCGGTTGGGTTGCTCCTGCATGTGAGTGCGTGGATTAACCGGGGAGCGTTCCAAATGCAACGCATCATTGCCCGGTTTGTCCCAGCAAACAAGACGCTTTCAGAAGAAGAGTTTTCGGCATCCTTGTTAACCGTTATTGTGTTGTTTGTTTCATCTGGCACCGGTATTTATGGAGCGTTGGTGAACGGGATGACTGGGGATGCCACCATTTTGATTACAAAGTCGATTTTGGACTTCTTCACCGGTGCTATTTTTGCAGCCAACTTAGGCTTTGTTGTGTCATTGATTGCCGTACCGCAGTTCGTTGTGTTGATGATTCTGTTTTTGTTGGCCGGAGTAATCTATCCACTCACGACGCCAGCCATGATAATTGACTTTAAGGCGGTTGGTGGTACCCTTATGTTAGCAACGGGGTTCCGAATGATTAAGGTACGCATGTTCCCGACGGCTGACATGATTCCAGCGATGCTGTTTATTATGCCAATTAGTTGGGCGTGGACGACCTGGGTTTTGCCGTTGCTAGCAAAGTAATAACAGCTTAAATGAGGGTGATGGCAATGAACAAGACAATTTTGAAGGCAATTGAGCGGATTCGCTGGAACACGGAGCACCATTTCTTGCACATCAAGAACCAGCATGAAATTGCGCCTCAAATTGGGGTGCAATTCAGCATGGGCTATACGGATGCCCGTTTTATCCAATTTTTTTTGGAAGACCAAGAAGATCAAACTGATTTGTGGGATGAATTCACGAAGACGTTCGAAGAGATTTCAGAATATGAATTGGCGTTCATAAAAGGGGGCTTGGCTGGTTTTAACGAACAATATGGTTCGGAAGACCAAATGAAGCACTATGAAGCAACGCAAACGGCGATGTTATTAATTTTGGACAAAGTACGTTTTCTTGCGCTAACATACTAAAATAACGTTTAAAGCACTGACCATGATGGCTGGTGCTTTTTGTTTTGGGGTGGGAATCTAGATGATATATTTTGGTATAAAACGGTTGGCACAAGTACAATTTGGGGGCCTAATTTTTCCTATCGCTGCTGACAAGTGCTATTATTATCCGTGAAGAAAAGACTTCATGAGATAAGAGGGGATTTACATCATGTTTGATTACAAAGCATTTCTAGCAGAACGGTCTGACCGTGAGATTACTGTTGCCGTTGTTTTGCGGGCAATGGCCGATCATGGATATTTGGGTGAGCGAGCCACGCAAGTACTATCTGAAACCACTGCCGAACTGGCTTCAGAGCCATTCCCAGGCGAGGCCGGTATGCGACAATTGTATTTGCACTTTAATGGTCAACAATTGGTGACACGGTTCAAGATTAATCGCGAAACTGGTGTCGTGACATTCCGTGATAGCTGGATGAATGATGAAGAGTCGCATGTGGATGATATGGATATGATTAACTATTGGTATCCAACTTACTTCCCAGACGGCAAGGTCAGCGATCGTGTTGCAGCGTGGTATGCTGTGGCGGATGAGAAATTGAATTACAAAGCATAAGTAAAACGCATGCCTACGATTAGCGTGGGCATGCGTTTTTATATATGTAATATGCATATTGATTGTACAAAATACTGGCGCTCGCTTGTGAAAAAATCCCACCCGTCGGACATTCACGAAATAGGCATGGAAAACAGATGGAAAAAGCGAAAAATCCGATAGTTCGGACATACAAAACGCAAACAAATGCCCTAAATTAGAAGAAAATCATCGGTACAATATTTTTATCGTGAATGAACAGCGTAAAACATGTAACTTTCTGCAGTAACTGGGAGGCAATGATTACGACTGGACATTGTTCGTTGTTACAGAGGAGAGTATGAAGTGATGAAAAAAATAAGGACGGCATCTCTGATCGCAACGTTATTGATGACGGTGTATATAGGGGTAGCAGTCAATGGCGGGACCATTCAGGCCAGCACGATTTTATCGCAGAAATCGTTGATGACCAGTACGCTGGTGGCGGCTCGGGATGTGACTACTGATGATAATCAGAGCATTGTTACAAATGTTATACAATCTATCAAAGAGACGTTGTCGAATTTGGCTGGGACGGAAACGGACCATGCCGAACCAATTGTGTCAGTTCCGGATGGGCAAACAAAGCCTACCCAGGTGACGGATGTGTCAGTGTCAGAAAATGAACATGATGAGCCCGTGATTGTCGGGGCGGTGGAAACACCAGAGTTAAGCGAGCGTCGTTGGGCCCGGGATGTGAACGCCGGGCGTACTGAGGCAACTGCGATGATGCCAGTCAATTTTGTTAAA
>NZ_KQ970392.1:346611-356808 GCF_001579105.1 Weissella sp. DD23
CCATCCGTACCAATTCTTGTTTGGGATGTTGTTGGCCGGAAATTTGTTGGCAGTGGTTGTCTACCGGCTAAAAAAGCCACTTTTTGCAATGAGTGAACAGGAAGATGCAGACTAACGGCGTATGAGATGAATGGCATTATATGAAACATGCAACCATTCAGTACATAGTTTAAAAGCCGCAAATCCTCGATTGAATCGGGTGATTTGCGGCTTTTAATAGTATTAAGCGTTATTTCTGTTGCAAGAAGATAACCAGGACGGTAATTGCTTGGAGCAATGAAAAGACGCCCATCCGGTACTTAGCCTTGAGATTAAGATTGATTAACACCATCCAGGTAAAGACGATGATCATAATGGCTAACAACGTCCACGGATTCCAAGGCAAGGTCAACACATCTAACAATAAAATGATGCCAAAGGCTAATGAAGTCGCCCGTTTGTCGCGTCCAGTGGTCACAAAAATACTGCTCATGTAGAACAAATAGCTAAATAACAATGGTAACAAGCTCCAAATGAAAGGCGCTGTCAGGAAGGTGTTTTGCTGATAGAAAATCACAACCGGCAAGGCAAGGGTGGCGATGCCAGAGTATAGCACCAAGCCTAAGATGTTTTGTAGGTTTAACCATTTGAGATTAATGAGGAGCAATGCAAGTGGCAGCAGCGCTAACAAAATAATCTGCTGCATAGTGACCTGCTGATAGAGAAAGTACAGGAACACCATTGGAATTAAAATAACGCCAAAGTTTAACCAACGTGAGAACCCACGGTTAAAAGTTAAAAAGATGGCCAGGGCCAAGATGACACTATAGGTCATCAGTAGTGGATTGTGTTGCCATTGGCCACCTGCTAAATTTTTTGAGTAGATTGCTGGGTAAATCCACCAAATTGCAAGTTGCGATAGGACTGCAATCAAAATTGAGACCCATTGAATTTGCTGCCATTGCGGGCGGTTGTCTTGTCTACGCTGGGTTGTTCGGGTTTGGGGATGAACATTATCCAAGCTGGTGAATGACGCTGACGTGGGATTGTCTGCCAATTGATTAAGACGGGCAAGACTATTTTGATAATCGTTCGCCATGAGAACTCCTTTCACTGATATTTATTCTGCCAACTCAAGCTGAGTTAAGGCAATTTGTAAAATCTAACTACATAATTGTAGCAAACTAACCGGATTACGGGGCAGTTTGTTATAATGCTTTAAAGATAAAAATGTGACGAAATTATGTCCTAGAGAGTTGAGAGTTTACTGATGAAGTCAGTCATGACAATTTTTACTAAGTATCGCGCCCAAATTTTATACTTGTTTTTCGGTGGCTTAACCACGGTATTTAATATCATTTTGTATGGTGGGTTGCGCTTAACCCAGATGCCAATTATGGTGGCATACGTCATTGCCTGGTTCTTCACGGTGCTGTTTGCCTATTTAACAAATCGTGTGTGGGTCTTTGATAGTCAGGCACACGGTTTCCGTGAATTGCTAAATGAGGCCGTTAAGTTTTATGTTGCGCGAATCGCAACTGGATTAATCGGTATGGCGATTTTGTGGTTCGGAACGAGTCTGCTCCACCAAAACGATATGTTATGGAATATTATTCAAAACGTATTCGTGGTGGTCTCTAATTACGTATTGAGTAAGCTCATTATTTTCAAAGCAAAGGAGAAATGGGAACGATGACAATTAAGTTAATTGCAACAGATATGGATGGGACATTGTTGCGGGATGACCGCACATTCGACTATGCCCGGATGGAAGATTTGCTTGATCAATTAGATGAGAAGGGCATCCGATTTGTTGCAGCGAGTGGGAATCAATACAAGCAATTACGATCATACTTTGAGCCGGTCAACCCCGACCGCATTACGTATGTTTCGGATAACGGGGCTTTGATTACGCACAATAATGAGGTTTTGGCCGAATCGTCATTGTCTCGCGACCAGATTGCACGCGTGATGCAATGGAATAGTGAGACACATGCTAATATGGATAATTTGATTATCCTGTCAGGTAATGATGGCGCCTATGTGTCAAACCACGCGACGCCAGAAATGATTGCGGCGGTCAAGACGTTCTACCCAACTGTCCACCAAGTTGAAAAGTTTATGGATGTTGACGACAATATCTTCCGTTTCTCATTAGTGTGGGATCCTTCGGTTGATGTTCATGAGCACGTGCAACAATTGCGCGAGGTCTTTGGCGAAGAGCTTCACACAACCGGATCTGGTTTCGGCTCGGTTGATATTTTGGCGCCTGGCGTAAATAAGCGAACTGGTTTGGAACAATTGGCCGCTAAGTGGGATATTAAGCCTGAAGAGATGGCTGCTTTTGGTGATAACGGTAACGATTTGGAGATGTTGCGTTATGTGAAGTATCCATTTGTGATGCCGAATGCAGAAGACTTCATGAAGGTCCGCGTGCAAAATCTTGCCGTTAACGATAACAATCATAATGGTGTGTTAGACACTATCGAAGCGTTACTAGCGGGTGCTTACGATGATGAGACTGTTTTTGATAAGTAATAGTTAAAGCAGGGAATTTTACCGTACACGCTATGTGACAAACTGCTATAATAAGACGGATTGACATACGTGACTTTAAGCCAGTCACGTATTTTACATTTATAGAGGCGGAGGAAGCATCGTGTTTTTCAAAAAGCAAAAAACGGTCGTAACGGATCAATTGCCACAATTAGATAAGACGCGAATCCCAAACCACGTTGCAGTTATTATGGACGGTAATGGTCGCTGGGCCAAGCGACAGAATTTACCACGTGTGGCTGGTCACCAACGCGGGATGGAAGTAGTGAAAGATATTACCAAGGCAGCCAGTGATTTGGGTGTTAAGGTATTGACGCTCTACGCTTTTTCAACAGAGAATTGGAAGCGACCTGAGACGGAAGTTGGCTTTTTGATGAAGCTACCCGGTAAGTTTTTTGACACGTTTGTCCCAGAACTTATCGAAAAAAATGTGCGTGTAAACGTAATGGGATACATTGACCAATTACCAGCGGACACGCAACGTGCGGTTAATGACGCCATTGCCCAGACGGCAAATAACACCGGCATGGTGCTAAATTTTGCTTTAAACTATGGTGGTCGTGCCGAAATCGTGACTGGCGTGCAACAGATTGCTGCGCAGGTCGCTGCGGGCGAATTACAACCGGAAGAAATTAACGATGCAACGATTGATGCTGCGCTGATGACGGCGCCATTGGGTGAATTCGCTGACCCGGATGTCTTGATTCGAACGAGTGGTGAAATGCGGTTGTCGAACTTTTTGCTTTGGCAACTGGCGTATGCCGAATTTGTCTTTATTGACGAACATTGGCCTGAGGTAACCCCAGCGGTCTTTGAAAAGGCATTAGCAATGTATCAAGCTCGTGATCGACGGTTTGGTGGCATTGCTGAAAATCAAAGCGATAAGAAGTAGGAGTGGAATAATGAAGACACGTGTTATCACAGCCGTTGTGGCTCTGATTATCTTTGTGCCGATTTTGATTGCCGGGGGCTTGTGGATTCAAGCTGCGGCCTCATTGTTGGCAGTGATTGCAGCGAGTGAAGTCGTCTTGATGCGTAAGACGTTGTTGGTTGACTTTGGTGCAATATTGACGATGCTGGGTGCATTAGTAATGACGCTACCAGCGACGCTATGGGATAATATCCATGCACCAATCGCCTTGCACCGGACATCGTTGTTGTACATCTTTATTTTGTTAATGTTGTTACACACGGTGATTGCCAAGAATAAGTTCAGCTTTGAGGATGCCGGCGTCTTTACTTTGACGATGATGTATGTCGGCATGGGCTTCAGCATGATGGTCGCTGCCCGCAATGCCGGGTTGGACACCTTGATGTTCGCCTTCCTAATTGTTTGGATTACGGATTCAGGTGCTTACATGATTGGTCGCAAGCTTGGTAAGCACAAGCTGACCACCATCTCACCTAATAAGACGTGGGAAGGTTCAATCGGCGGGACAGTTGTAGCTGTCATTGCAGCAGCCGTTTACCTAGTCTTCTTCCCACAAGCATATAGCTGGCCAGTGATGGTCGTTATTGCCATCATTTTGTCAGTTGCAGGACAATTTGGTGATTTGATTGAGTCTGGCTTGAAGCGTTTCTACAAGGTGAAAGATTCTGGTACGGTATTGCCAGGCCACGGTGGTATTTTGGATCGCTTTGATTCAATGTTGATTGTTTTGCCATTGATGTTCTTGTTTGGCTTGCTAAACTAATAGAAAATAGTAAAACCCTGGGCGATTTTAACGTATCGGCCAGGGTTTTGTTGTATACTAGGGCCTATTGAAAAGGGAACGCTGGAGAAATTATGACAACGATTATTACTTTTATTATTGTCTTTGGTATTTTAGTGATTGTGCATGAATTTGGACATTTCTATTTTGCCAAAAAGGCAGGTGTCCGTGTCCGTGAATTTGCAATCGGCATGGGCCCTAAGCTGTTTCAAACCCGGCGTAACGGGACGACGTACACGATTCGTGTGTTGCCAGTCGGGGGTTATGTGCGGATGGCTGGTCGTGCTGAGGCTGAAGAAGAAACAATTCGGCCGGGGATGACAATTGTGGTCGTGCAGCAAGATGGGGTGGTAACCCGCTTAAACTTGTCTGATCAGACTGAATTGGTTGGTGGTCGTGCGTTAACCGTTAATCGGGTTGATTTGGTTGACGATATGTTTGTGGAAGGTTACTGGGCAGACGATGATCAAACGTTGGTTAAACTGCCGGTTGATCATGAAGCGTCGGTCATCGAAGCTGATGGTACTGAAGTGTTGGTTGCCCCACGTGATACGCACTTTGAATCGGCCAAACTTTGGCAACGCGCCCTAATTAACTTTGCCGGACCGATGAATAACTTTATTCTAACGGTCGTCTTGTTCATGGGCTTGGCTTTCGCTATGCCGGGAGTGACAACGACAACGTTGCAAGATGTTGCGCAGAACTCACCGGCAGCGACGGCTGGTTTGAAAAAAGGCGATACGATTGAAAAAATCAATGGCGTGAAAATGTCGTCATGGCAGAAAATGCAAACGACGATTCAAGCTTTGCCAAAAGAGCAGACTACGGTCACGTATGAGCGAAACGGCCAATCGAAGACGACAACGCTGACGCCGAAAGCCGTTAAAAATGGTGGCATGCTGGTCGGACAGATTGGGGTGACGCCGACAACGACTAAGGCCTTTGTACCGCGTGTCCAATATGCCTTCCGTGCGACCGGCCAAGCCATGACGCAGATATTCCGTGCGATTCAGAATTTGATTCAAGGTTTCTCGCTGAATAAGTTAGGCGGCCCAGTCGCTATTTATAAGAATACTGAGCAAGTAAGCTCGTATGGTTTCTTGGCAATTGTGTCATTTACAGCATTGCTCTCAGTTAATTTGGGCATGATGAATCTACTACCAATTCCAGGATTGGACGGTGGTAAGTTGCTCTTGAATGCGGTCGAAGCGGTTGTGCGACGTCCGCTACCAGAACGGGTTGAAACGGCTGTTACGTTAGCGGGTGTTGCGTTCTTGTTCGTATTGATGATTGCCGTTACCGGAAACGACATTATTCGATATTTCTTCAAGTGAACACTAATGAATTAATAGGATCGGCCAAATTGGCTGGTCCTTTTTATATATCAGCTGAAATGACCCCGAATTGTAAACCGCGGGCCCGATGATATGTGTTACTATAATATAAGAATTTTTAAAGTGCGCTTTGTGCGCTAAGAATAGGGATGAGGTTATTATCCAATGAAACAGTCAAAGGTATTTATTCCAACGTTGCGCGAAACGCCTGCTGATGCAGAAGTTATCTCGCACCAAATGATGTTGCGTGCTGGTTACATGCGTCCAGTTTCTGCTGGTGTCTACGCATACTTGCCATTGGCACAACGTGTGTTGAACAAGATCAACGCCATTATTCGTGAAGAGATGGAAAAGATTGATGCGATTGAAATGTCAGCACCAATGCTTTTGCCAGCTGAAATGTGGCAAGAATCAGGTCGTTATGAGACATACGGTCCAAACTTGTTTAAGTTGAAGAATCGTCATGACCGCGACATGATTTTGGGACCGACACACGAAGAAACGATGACAACGTTGATCCGTGATGACATCAAGTCATACAAGCGTTTGCCGTTGACGGTTTACCAAATCCAAACTAAGTTCCGTGATGAAAACCGACCACGTTTTGGTGTCTTGCGTGGTCGTGAGTTTATCATGAAGGATGCATACTCATTCTCTGTGGATCAAGATGGTTTGGACGAGTCATACAAGAACATGGAATCAGCATACATCAATATCTTTGACCGAATTGGCTTGGATTACCGTGTTATCGTGGGTGATGCTGGGGCAATGGGCGGTTCTGACTCAAAGGAATTCTCAGCACCTGCCGAAGCCGGTGAAGATATCATTGCTTATTCAGATGAATCAGATTACGCAGCTAACTTGGAAATGGCGAAGGATTTGTACACGCCAAACAAGTCACACGCACAAATGGCTGATTTGGAAAAGATTGCAACGCCTGAAGTCAAGACAATCGATGAGTTGGCTGACTATTTGCAAACGACGCCTGATCAATTGGTCAAGACGTTGTTTATGTACGCTGATGGTGAACCAGTGATGATTTTGGTTCGTGGTGACTTCGAAGTGAACGAAGTTAAAGTCCAAAACTACTTGCACGCTGATGAATTGCGTATGGCAACGGAAGAAGAAGCCCAATCAATTTTGGGTGCACCATTCGGTTCATTAGGCCCAGTCGGTGTTGGTGAGGATGTCAAGATCATCGCTGACGAATGGGTAACTGACATGGTTAACGTGACGGTCGGTGGAAACGAATCTGGCTTCCACTACTTGAACGCAAATGTTGACCGTGATTTCCGCATTGATGAAGTGGCAGATGTACGTACGGCCCGTGAAGGTGACTTGGCTATTGACGGTAAGGGTCACTTGAAGTTTACAAAGGGTATTGAAATTGGCCACATCTTTAAGTTGGGCACACGTTACTCAAAGTCAATGGGTGCCCAAGTTTTGGATGCTAATGGTCGCCAAGCAGATGTCATTATGGGATCATATGGTATCGGTGTGTCACGTTTGTTGGCTGCAATTGCTGAGCAAAATGCGGATGAAAACGGTTTGGCTTGGCCAACGTCTGTTGCACCATGGGACGTGCACTTGGTACCAATGAAGTATTCAGATG
This sequence comes from Weissella sp. DD23, assembly GCF_001579105.1. Lineage (NCBI taxonomy): Bacteria > Bacillati > Bacillota > Bacilli > Lactobacillales > Lactobacillaceae > Weissella > Weissella sp. DD23. Next base: position 353,805 of record NZ_KQ970392.1, read on the forward strand.
AAACACAACGTGCTTTGACGGATGAGTTGAACGATAAGCTGGTTGAAGCTGGTTACGAAGTATTGGTTGATGACCGTAACGAACGTGCTGGTGTTAAGTTCAATGATTCAGATTTGATTGGCTTGCCAGTTCGTGTCACGATTGGTAAGAAGGCCGGCGAAGGGATCGTTGAAGTGAAGTTGCGTAAGGCTGATGAGGCGATTGAAGTCCGCACTGAAGAATTGGTGTCAACGCTACAAATCTTGTTGCAACCTGAAGTGGATGCACAAGCTTAATCTTAGCTGTCGTGAAAGTCGGGGAATTACCTCGGCTTTTTTATTAAGAAAAAGTTAGCGCGAAATCGCTTTCATAAAATGGGCACATTTTTCTGGGATACTTATTGTATGAATGATAAGTGAAAGGGGAGATGACGATGCGTAAGTTCTTATGGGGCATCATTGCCGTCTTGACTGTTTTAGCGTTTACCCATTTTTAAACTGAAGGCGACTTTATTCTTATTTTAAGTTTGGGTCGTTATGATTATGACTGTTGATAAGGGATACAGAGATATCCAGTCAACAGCCCATAAAAACTACTCATAACCCGCAGGTTTAACCAACCTGCAACCTACTCCTTAAAAATCGATGATGTGCGAGACATGTCATCAGAATAGAACGCGGTAAAAGCCCATTTACCGCGATCCGAAAAGACCGTTAGTGTTGTTCACTAGCGGTCTTTTTGTTTTAGTTATCGTCCTGTAATCAGAAGAGGGTATAATAGTTGCAGACTGTGAAAATGAGAGAAGGGAGTACCTATCCATGGCGTTGACCGCACAAGAACAATTCCAAACATTGTTGCAGCAATTGCAATATGAGGAAGTCCCAGCAAGTTTGCAGGAAACTGCGCTAACCAAGCTTGCTGTGCACAAGCAATCGAAAATCTGGCAATTCCATTTTGAGATGCCTCAGTTACCTCCAGTGCAGGAGATGGCTGCTTTGGTTGCCCGGATGCAGACGGCGTTTGCCAATATTGCGCAAACAACTTATCAGCTGCATTTAACTGAACAACCAACGGCACAACAAATTGTGGATTATTGGACATGGGTACTGCAACAGCATCAAAACGAACCGGGCGCTTTCCGGCAGGCGTTTGCACATGTGTTGCCACAAATCGCTGGTAACCAATTAGACTTAACGTTCGATACCGCTGTTTGGGCCAACTATGCGCGGCAAACAGGGTTACCAATTATTGAAGGAACCTATAAAAAGTTGGGGGTTGGTTATCAACTACCGTTCAACATTTTGGTTGATGAACAGTTGGCAGCCGAATCACATGCTCAGGTTATGGCACAACGCGCTGCGCAAGATCAACAGTTAGCCGAGATGGCGAAGGTTCAAATTGAGCAGGCGGCAAAGCAACGCCAATCAGCCCCACGTAATGGTGGCGGTGGTGGTAATAATCCAGGTGCATTGGGTCGTAAAATTGCCGCAGATGCAGAAATCACCAAGATGGGCGATATTGAGACTGAAGAACGTTCTGTAATTGTCGAAGGATATGTTTTTGATGTGGAAGTCCGCGTGTTGAAGTCTGAGCGTCAATTGCTAACGATGAAGGTGACCGACTACACGAGTTCGTTTATCTTGAAGAAGTTCTCACGCGATGAAAATGATGAAGCGTTCTTTGCTGATATGAAGCCTGGCACATGGATTCGTGCCCGTGGTCCAATTCAACAAGATGACTTTGTGCGTGATTTGACGATGACGGCGTATGATATGGAAATTATCAAGCATGCGCCACGTCTCGATCCGTATGAAGGTGAACAAAAGCGAATTGAATTGCATACGCATTCTGTGATGTCGACGATGGATGCCACAAATGGGATTGGCGATTACGTGAAGCAAGCAGCTAAGTGGGGCATGGATGCAATCGCTGTTACTGATACAGCTGGTGCGCAAGGATTCCCAGAAGCGGCGTCTTCAGCTGCTAAGAATGACATCAAAATGATTTATGGGGTTGAGGTGAATTTGGTTGAAGATGGTGAGCCAATCATCTTTAACCCTGATCACACGAAACTTGATGAAGCTGAATTTGTGGTCTTTGACGTGGAGACGACTGGTTTGTCAGCAGTTTATGACAAGGTGATTGAATTATCAGCCGTCAAAATGGTTAAAGGGAATGTGATTGCAGAGTTCTCAGAGTTTATCGACCCTGGGTTCCCATTGAGTCAAACAACAGTAGATTTGACGTCGATTACAGATGACATGGTGCGCGGTTCAAAACCCGAAAAACAAGTCTTTGAAGAATTCCGTGAATTCTACGGCGACGCAGTTTTGGTTGGACACAATGTGACATTTGATATGGGCTTCATGCAAGAAGGGTATGCCCGTCATCAATTAGCACCAATTACAAACCCAGTCATTGATACGTTGATTTTGGCGCGATTCTTGTACCCAAACATGCGGTCATATCGTTTGAATACGTTGGCTAAGCACTTTGGCATTGTTTTGGAACAACACCACCGTGCCATCTTTGACTCGGAAACAACGGGTCATTTGAACCGCGTTTTCTTGGAGCAAGCGCGTGAAGAGTATGGCATTGAGTATGCGGATCAATTGAATGACCACATGATGGACAATGATGCTTGGCGTCACGGTCGACCAAATCATGCGATTGTGTTAGTTCAGACGCAAACTGGGGTGAAGAACCTTTATAAGATGATTTCAGAATCAAATACCAAGTATCTGCAGCGTGTGCCACGTGTGCCACGTTCACTATTGAATAAATACCGGGAAGGTTTGTTGCTGGGTACTGGGGATAACACTGGTGAATTCTGGGAAGCCTTGATGCAGAAGGGGTATGCGGCAGCCAAGGAAAAGGCGACGTATTACGATTACATTGAAATTCAACCATCAGCTAACTATGTACCGGCTTTGGAAGCTGAACTTATTCAAGATGAAGCCCGCCTGCGTGAGCTAATGATGCAAGCAGTACAAATCGGTGATGAATTGGGTAAGCCGGTGGTTGT